>JBDLUG010000118.1:0-5021 GCA_039805405.1 Bacteroidota bacterium | reverse complement strand
GCCGCAGAGCTCGCCGCATACTTTACCGACGTCGAACCGCGGGGCGAACTCGTGGTTGTAGTTGAGGGGGCCAAATCCCCCGCTAAATCAGACGAAGAATGAGCGCTGCATCCCGCCGACACCGACCTTTTGGCCACTGGAGCCCCGAACCCGGTCAACCATGGGTGATTGCGGGTCCGTGCTCGGCAGAGTCCCTTGAACAGGTCCTCGAAACGGCCCGCGCGCTCAAAGCCGACGGGCGGACCCAACTCTTTCGCGCCGGAGTGTGGAAGCCCCGAACCCGACCAGGTGCCTTTGAGGGAGCTGGATACAACGCGCTGGAATGGCTGCAAATTATGCGCACAGAGGTGGGACTTCCGTTTGTCATTGAGGTGGGTAACCCACAGCATGTAGAGCGCGCTTTGGCCGCCAAAGCCGATGCCGTTTGGGTCGGAGCGCGCACCACCGTCAACCCCTTTTACGTCCAAGAGATCGCTGAGGCGCTCAAGGGAAGCCAGATTCCGGTCCTCGTCAAAAACCCCATTCACGCCGATGTAGGCTTGTGGTTGGGCGCCCTCGAACGGCTTGACAAGATGGGGTTGAGCGACCTTGCTGCGGTACACCGCGGATTTTTTGCGACGCACCCCGAGCCCTACCGAAACGACCCGCGCTGGGAACTCACCTTTGAACTTCGCCGACAGGTTCCGGACTTACCTATTTTTTGCGATCCCAGCCACATCGCGGGACAACGCGACCTCGTGGAGTCCGTATCGCAAATCGCAATGGACATCGCTCTGGACGGATTGATGATTGAAATTCATCCGCAGCCCGACGAAGCGCTTAGCGATGCCGCCCAGCAGATAACCCCAGCTCGCTTTACGGCACTGCTTGACCGACTGGCAAACTACCTCGAGAAAGCAGACCCATCAGCGGTGACGGCTAGCTTGAGTTCCGACCGCGACCAGCTCGACCAGATTGACGCCCAACTCGTGGACCTCATTAAGCACCGCCAAGAGATTGTCGAGCGCCTGGCCCACCGCAAGCTTGAACTCGGAGCCAGCGTGTTTCAAATGGACCGGTGGCTCGATATGCTCGAGCAGCGCGAGTCCCAAGCGGCCGGAGTCGGGCTCGATCCGAAGTACGTCAAGGCCTTTTTTGAACTGGTTCACCGCTACTCAGTACAGCACCAAGCGGCAATTTATCAGGCACAGCGCCGCGAAGATCAATGAGTACTCCGCGCCGAAAGTGGTGGACGCTGCCGCCCAAGTCAGACCCCGTTGCCGTAGCCGCGCTCGAGCGTCAGGTCGACCGGCCCATGGCAGAGCTGCTCGCGCTGCGCGGATTCCACAACCTCGACGAGGTCCGCGATTGGATTCAAGGCACCGATCCTGACGAAGTCAACCCACTCGAAATGGCGGGCATGGCCGAGGCCTCTGAACGCCTGGCTGTGGCGCGAGCCCAAGGAGAGCTCGTGTTTTTGTTTGGCGACTACGACGTCGACGGAACCACCGCCGTTTCGGTAGGCACGCTTGCGCTTCGGGCTGGCGGATGGCGCAGCGAAGCCTACATCCCCGACCGCTACCGCGAGGGCTATGGGCTTTCAAAGGCGGGCATCGACCGGGCCGTGGAACTTGGCGCCAAAGTGCTCATCGCACTCGACTGCGGAGTCAAGGCATTCGATGAAATCGACTACGCCGTGGCCCAAGGCCTCGACGTGATTGTGGCAGACCACCACCAGCCCGAGGAACGCTTGCCCAACGCACTCGCAGTGCTCGACCCCCTTCGAAGCGACTGCAGCTTTGGCCACACGTACCTCTCAGGATGCGGAGTGGGCTTTATGCTGTGGCGCAGTGCCTACGGAGCGGCCGGATTGGATGCTTCAGAACTCGACGCCCACCTGGACTTGCTTGCACTGAGTATTGCGGCAGATATGGTTCCGATGGTTGGCCTCAACCGACGCTGGCTCATTCAGGGCATGGAGCTCATCAACACGAAGCCTCGTCCCGCTTTGCAAGCGCTTATTGGCGAGCGGCGCGGACCCGTCAGCGCCCGAGATCTCAGCTTCAGCGTCGCCCCCAAAATCAACGCTGCCGGCCGCATGGACCATGGGCTGCGCGCTGTGCAACTGCTCACAGCCACCGACCTGGGGCCCATTGAAAAGTTTAGCCAAGACCTTCACGACCTCAACACGACCCGACGTAGTACCGAGCGCCGCATGGTCGACGAAGCGCTCGAAATGGCCGAAGAAGTGGCAGACGACCTTGCCTTGGTACTCTACCACCCCGACTGGCACAAGGGAATCGTAGGGCTCATCGCCCAGCGCGTCGCCGAACGCTTCTACCGGCCTGTCGTGGCCTTCACCGAGCACGAAGGCGTGCTTTCGGGCAGCGCCCGCAGTGCGCCGGGCCTTGACTTGTACGCCGCACTCGACGACGCCAGCGCCCACCTCATTCAGTTTGGCGGACACAAAGCTGCCGCCGGAATGACCTGCTTGCCCGAAAACCTCGACGAATTCAGAATCGCCCTCAACGCAGCCGTCGACCGCCGCTGGCCCGAAGCCATGCGCCAGCCGCAAATCTCGGTGGACGTGGTGCTCCGCATCGACGAAGTCACTCCGCGCTTGCTGCAGCTTCAGGACCGACTCGAACCTTTCGGCGTTGGCAATCCGGCCCCCGTTTGGGGCGTTCGTGGCGTGGAACTCGCCTACACTAAAAAAGTGGGCGCAGAAGGCGAACACCTTCAGGTTGAACTTTTTGACCCCTTTCGCCAGCGTTCACTTCGCGGAATCTACTTTCAGTGGGGAGACGACTCGGTTCCCGAAGGCCTTGTGGACGCGGCCTTTCAGCTCTCGTGGAACGAGTACCGCGGCGAGCGCAGCGTGCAAGCACGCCTCTTGGACCTACAGCCGACCTCGGGACAGGCCTACCTTTGACCCATGGGAAAAGGCAAGCTTGAAAAGTTCGCCCAGTTGGACGCAATGCCGCACGTCGTCCAGCCGAGCAAAGAAGAGATTTTAGGTACATTCCGCCTGCGCGGACAGTGGAAGTCCGATTTTTTTAAGTCCGACCGGCCCCTTGTTGTAGAACTCGGCTGCGGACGCGGCGAATACACCGTCGCACTCGCCCGACGCGAACCCGACAAGAGCTACCTCGGCATCGACATTAAGGGAGCCCGAATCTGGAAAGGCGCTACAGAGGCCCAAGCCGAAGGCCTGGCCCAAGTGGGCTTCTTGCGCACCCGCATCGAGTGGCTAGAACAAGCCTTTGCCCCGGGCGAAATCGACGAGCTCTGGATCACTTTTCCCGACCCGCAAATCAAGTTTCAGCGCACCAAGCACCGCATGGTCAACCCCAACTTTTTGGCGCGCTACCAGCGATTGCTCAAGCCGGGCGGGGTTCTTCACCTCAAAACCGACAGTGAATTTCTGCACGGATACCTGCACGGAATCCTTGAGCTCCAAGGTCACGAAGTACTTGAGACCTACCACGACGTCTACCGCCAACTCGAGCCCTACCCTGACCACGTTGCATTTGCCTGCCAGACCTACTACGAGCGGCTCTTCATGGACAAGGGCAAGACCATCACCTACCTAAAGTTTCGCTTCGCGTGACTCCCCCGGAATCGGACTTCTTTCAGCGCGTCTACGCGGTAGTCCGCACGATTCCGACCGGACGCGTCACCAGCTACGGAGCAATCGCCCGCTACCTCGGCAGCGCCGGCGGAGCCCGAACCGTCGGATACGCCATGAACGCGGCCCACAGCCTGCCTGACGTTCCCGCCCATCGGGTGGTGAACCGCCTCGGAATCCTCACGGGCAAGCACCACTTTGGCGGATTCACCGCCATGCAGCAGCAGCTCGAGGCCGAAGGAATCCGAGTCGAGGACGATCAAATTCAGGACTTTGCCCGCCACTTTTGGGATCCGGTAACCGAACTTTAGAATCGTGAACCGAGACGAAGCCCTAGCCTACGCCGCCGAACTGCCCCATGCCGAAGTAACCACGCCGTTCGGGCCCGACCACCTCGTGCTTAAGGTTGCGGGCAAGATGTTTGCCATCCTCCCGTTGGACGAGCCCGAGCCGGTGGGTATGGCGCTGAAGTTTCCGCCCGAGCAGCTCGACGACTTGCGCGCGGAGTACCCTTGCCTTGAGCGGGCGTCGCACATGAGCCCCGTCCACTGGAGCGCAGTGCGCCTCGACGGAAGCGCTCCCAACCGCATACTCACCGCCTGGATCCGCCAGTCCTACAACCTCGTGGTCGCTGGACTACCCAAAAAAACCCAAGCCAACTACCCCACCCTATGAAAAACCGCATTGTCAACTACTTCATCCAAGGCCTGCTCTACACGACGCCCTTGGCACTTACCGCATACGTCCTCATCTGGGCACTCAGTTCCTTGGACTCAATCATTCCCTTTGACATTCCGGGGCTTGGGCTGCTGACGCTCCTCGTTGGGGTGACCCTCGTCGGATTCTTGGGCAACTTCGCCGTCAAAACTCCACTCGTCAAGTTGGTGGATGGCTTGCTTGAAAAGGTTCCGCTCGTGAAACTCGTATACAGCTCGACCAAAGACGTCATGAAAAGCTTGACTGGCAAAAAAAAGGGATTCGAAAACGCAGTCTTGGTGCGAATGGCGCCCGACAGCGAGGTGCGCAAGGTTGGATTCGTGACCGACGACACGCTCCGAGAGCTTGGTAACGCGCCCGAAGGCTATGTAATGGTCTATGTTCCGCTGGCGTTGACCATAATGGGCGACATGTACGTGGTTCCGCCGAGCTACGTCGAGCCGCTGAACGGCAAAACCGGCGACATTATGAAGTACATCATCGCCGGAGGCGTTACCGGGCAGGGGTAGTCCGCAGCTTAACCCCGCCGCGCGCCCTGAACGCGGACCTTCCACTGGCCCTCAAGCATGCTCGAGAGCGCCGAATAGACCACGCTAAACGCTAGGGCCGACCAAAATCCGCCCACGGTGAATCCGTCGACCCAATCGCTTGCAAGCAGCACTACCCCGGCGTTGATTACCAGCAAAAAGAGGCCAAA
>JBDLUG010000117.1:0-5036 GCA_039805405.1 Bacteroidota bacterium | reverse complement strand
TGAATAAAGATGTGGTCGACTTCTTGAAGAATGGCAACTTTTTCGGCGGTGACTTCACCCAAAATGCGAATCGCCAGACCGGGGCCCGGGAAGGGATGGCGACCCAAGAGCTCAGGCTTGAGGCCCATGGCTGCTCCAACGCGGCGAACTTCGTCCTTAAACAGGCTGCGCAGCGGCTCGACAATCTGAAGCTTCATGTAGTCGGGCAATCCCCCGACATTGTGGTGCGACTTGATGGTGACGCTTGGGCCGTTCACACTCACGGACTCAATGACGTCGGGGTAAATCGTGCCTTGGCCGAGAAATTCAACGCCCTGAATTCGGTGTGCTTCGCGGTCAAAAACTTCGATAAACGTGCGGCCGATGGCCTTGCGCTTGGCTTCGGGGTCTTCTTGGCCGGCTAGGGCTGCATAAAACTCGGCACTGGCGTCCACGCCTACTACGTTGAGTCCAAGGTGCTCGTACTGATTGAGTACACCCTCGAATTCGTTCTTGCGAAGCAGTCCGTTATTGACAAAGATGCAGTGCAGGCGGTCGCCAATGGCCTTGTCGAGCAGCACTGCAGCCACCGTAGAATCCACACCGCCGCTAAGGCCAAGCACCACTTTGCCGTCGCCAATTTGAGCTTTGAGTGACGCTACGGTCTCGTCAATAAAGCTGTTCGGGGTCCAGGTTGGGGCGCAACCGGCGATCTCGTAAATAAAATTGCGGAGCAGCTGGGTTCCGTGCTCGGAATGCACCACCTCAGGGTGGAACTGAATCGCATACGTATCCTCGCCCTCAAAGCGGAAGGCCGCGACGGGAATGCTGTCGGTCGTCGCCTCTATTACCGCGTTCGCCGGCAGGGTTACGATGCTGTCGCCGTGGCTCATCCATACGGTGCTTCCGGTCGGAATTCCGGCTAAAAGGCGCGATTCGCCCGCCGACGGATTGAGGTGGGCTCGGCCGTACTCGCGGTGCGTGCTTCGAGCAACCTTGCCACCCCGGGTGTGGGCCATAAACTGGGCTCCGTAGCAGACGCCCAGCAACGGAACCTGACCGTAAAAGCCGCTCAAGTCGGGATTCGGCGCCCCATCTTCAAGGGTGGAATACGGTGAACCACTGAGAATGACCGCCTTAAACTTGGCCTTCCAGTCCTCGGGAATGTGGTGAAACGGATGGATTTCGCAGTACACATTGAGTTCGCGAACCCGGCGCGCAATGAGCTGGGTGTACTGGGAACCAAAGTCAAGAATGAGGATAGCGTCGGTCATATACTGCAAAAGTACGGCGGCCGGGGCGGGTTCAGGTAAATTCCCACCAGCCTGATTCATCCCAAACGGCCTGCTGGCCGTAGGCATCAAGGTATGCACGAACGGCGTTTGGGCCTCCGTGTTCAACCAAATCAAAATGGGTCCAAATGCGCTCTTGAAGGGTTCCGGCGGGCAGCAGGACGTCGGCAGCATCCTGAATGCGGCGCAGCGCTACCGTTTCACGGCGGGCCAATTGACGGCGAACGCGTTCGACCATGCGCGACTCCTCGCGCGCAATGCGCTGCACCCAAGCGGCGGCAGATCGCTCAAGGCCTGGTTGAGCGTAGTGCTGCGCCACGAGCTGGGCAATTTGGTCGGTAATGGGGCGGTCGTTGGCCATGGGGGCACCTGCGTTCGCAAGCACCTCACGGCGAACCTGGTCCGGGTCCCACGGACCGCGTAGGCTTACAGATCCAATGAGTTCACGGCCTTTTTGGGCGCGGGGCGGAATCCAGGTTCCGCTGTGCCGAAGGCGCCACACACCATGGTCGCGACCGGTCTGAGCCCAGTACGGTACCAGCTGGTAGGCGTAGGCCAACTCCCCTGCCCCGCCCGTGTACGCCGCGTTGGGAAGGATGTGCTCTTGGTAAATCGGGCGAAGGAGCGCATTGGGGCTGACTGCCTCAGGATGCGCGGCTGCCCACTGTGCGACCTCTCTGTCGCTTCCCATTGCTCGGCCGTCGGACCTCTGCCATTGACCGTCCTCGCTTCGGTCCAGGCGGAACCGCGCCCCGCCCGAATCCAACGCAAACAGTGCAGAGGGGCGAAACGGAACAGGCACCGCGCGATCACCCCAAGGACGGCTTGCCGCGATGCGCGTGGAATACAACGTTTGGTTGCGGATTTCATCGTCCCAGAGTGCTGCAGCCTCCGCCTTCAGCCGCACATCGGACGCGTCGAGCACGAGCACCTCAGGATGCCACAGCCGCATCAACGTTCGGGTGGCGTCGGCGAGGTTGGCTGACGTGCGGTACGCGTCCTCGCTGCGCTCCGCCGCCCAACGCACGGGCTCGGGCAACTGCTCAGACTTCATCCACAGGCTGATCGCCTCGGCCACGGGCTGCGCCGGCATCACCCCGCTGCGCAGGGGCGCCGCGGGCGCGGCCCAGCTCCCCTGTGTCCTGCCCCTCCAAAAAATTCGTCGAATCTCGTCGGCGTCGTGGTCCTCACTCGCCATCCAAAACACGGGGACTGTCGGTACACCCCGATCGGTCCAGTAGGCGGCCAGAGCGACCGTTTCGGCCACTTTGGCGTGCACGTACAAGGGCCCGAGCCCCGTCACCAACTGGTGCCCCGCAACCACGGTTACGGCATCGGGACGCGCAAGCCGGTTGATCAGTTCGAGTTGCTCGACCGTAGCATTCAGACCCGCTTGCTCTTTGAGCACCTCTACCAGCAGCGCACGACGGTCGGCCGGAAAGCCGGCAGCCCTTTGCCGCATTACGTCGGCGCTTAACGATTGAAGCATGGGCGCATCAGCCAAACCATTGGCTTTAAGCTGCTGCAGCGCACCACCGATTCCGCACTCGCTCAAGGGCGCTACCCAACGACCCTTCATCGGCGCGGTTGCGGTTTGCCGTTTACATCCAGCGGAACCCGCTCCTTCAGCTCGCCTAAGGCAAACGAACGGAGCAAAATCCGCTCGATCAGCGCGTCTTCATCGTCGCCTTTAGGGTCGTACTCCTTGCGAATGTTGATGTCGTACCACGATCCCGTCACGCTCCACCCGACGGCCGTCAACCAGTTGCGGTACTGCCGAATCAGCTTAAAGACCGTTTGGTCGGTCTCGCGGTAGACCAGCTTGCACAAAATCTGCCCTTCTGATCGGGTGAGCTTGCGCAGTTCAGCCTCAAAACGCTCCTCGAGAAACTTTTGGTAGTGCCTCGTGTACTTGGCGCGCTTTCGGGCGGACTTCTCTCTGGCGAGCTGCATATTTAGCGAATCCAAACGCTCTCCGGCGGCCTTGGCGTACGGGTAGACTTTGAGTACACGGCGGCGAAGCAGTAGGTAGCGCTTACGGGCTTCGACGTCGGTAAACGTCGGCTTGTCCATGACCAAAATCTCATCCAGAAATACCCACGGAATCGTATCGCCGTCGATGACCGTTCCCTGAACTTTTTTTCCGTTAAACGTGGTCTCGACCAACTGCGCCTGAAGCGGAACGGCCAAGATCACGAGTGAAAAAGCAAGCCAACGCATCATATGCTGTGGCGTGTGTTCCATCGGCTGGGCGTACTCAAACCCTTCGAAACCTCGGGGCGGTATTCCTCGGCAAGTGCCGCAGCCCATTCCGCGCCTTCGGCGCGGGGTTCGAGCGCCTCAGGAGTGAAGTGTTCTGCGACAAACCCCGTATCAAACTGTCCGCTGACAAAGTCCGGATGCTCGAGAATGAATCGACCAAAGCGCAAGGTGGTCTTGACTCTGAC
The DNA here is from genome assembly GCA_039805405.1 of Bacteroidota bacterium. Classification (GTDB taxonomy): domain Bacteria; phylum Bacteroidota; class Bacteroidia; order Flavobacteriales; family Schleiferiaceae; genus TMED14. The sequence continues at coordinate 1,318 of JBDLUG010000117.1, read as the reverse complement.
CACCGCGTAGCGGTCAATGGCGGACAGCAAACGCTTTCGGGCCGTTTCACGGTCTGGCCCCCAGGCGATGAGCTTGGCGAGCATCGGATCGTAGTATACCGAAACCTCCTGACCCTCGCGGACCCCGTCGTCAACGCGGATTCCTGCGCCCGTGGGGCGGCGGTAGACCTCAAGCACACCAGTGTCTGGGGCAAAGTTGTTGGTGACGTCCTCGGCATAAACCCGCAGCTCGATGGCGTGGCCGTTGAGCTTTAGGTCCTCTTGGCGGTACGGCAATCGCTCGCCTCGGGCGATGCGAATCTGTTCGGCAACCAAGTCCAAACCAGTTACTTCCTCTGTCACCGGGTGCTCAACCTGCAGCCGAGTATTCATTTCTAAAAAGTAAAACGCGCCGCTCGCGTCAAAAATAAACTCGACGGTTCCGGCACCCACATAACCACAGCTCTGCGCCGCGTTGACGGCGGCCTCCCCCATTTGGGTACGCAGCTCAGGAGTCAAAATGGCACTCGGAGCCTCTTCAACGACCTTTTGGTGGCGCCGCTGCACCGAACACTCTCGTTCAAAGAGGTGAAGATGGGTTCCGTGCGCGTCCGACAGCACTTGAATTTCAATGTGGCGCGGCGAGGTGACAAACTTTTCAACAAACACTTCGCCGTTGCCAAACGACTTAAGCGCTTCAGACGTCGCGTTTTCAAATGCTTCACGCACTTCGGATGCAGAATGGACAATGCGCATTCCCTTGCCTCCGCCGCCGGCCGAGGCCTTGATCATTACTGGGTAGCCAATGTGGTCGGCGACCTTCTGAGCCGCTTCGGCTGTCGCTAAGGCGCCCTCGCTACCGGGAACAAGCGGAACATCAAATTGCGATGCAGCCGCCTTCGCCGAAAGCTTGTCACCCATCACGCGAATCGCCGACGGAGGAGGCCCAATCCATGTAATTCCTTCTGCCTCAATGCGCTCAGCAAATGCAGCGTTCTCGCTCAAAAATCCGTAGCCGGGATGTACCGCATCGGCACCCGAAGCGCGGCACGCCTCAAGCACAGCCTCGACATTGAGGTAGCTCTGGGCGCTCGGCGCAGGACCCACCAAATAGGCTTCGTCGGCAAAGTGAACGTGGGGCGCATCGGCATCGGCCTCTGAATAAATGGCCACTGTGCCAATTCCCATTTGGCGGGCGGTGCGCATTACGCGCAGGGCGATTTCGCCACGGTTGGCAACCAAGAGCTTCTTCATAGACTACACAAGGGCTTTAGACTGCAAAGTACGCACAGGCTTCGTACTTTGGCCCCATGGAATTATACCTCGATTCGGCCAACCC
>JBDLUG010000116.1:0-5075 GCA_039805405.1 Bacteroidota bacterium | reverse complement strand
GATATTTCGTACAAAGAGATTGCTCGCGCACTCGACAAGTCCCTCACGCGAATCGAGGACGCCGTAATGGAGGCACTGTCTCTTACCCCCCCTGAGCTTTCGGCGGACATTTACAACTCCGGAATTTACATGGCTGGTGGCGGATCGCTCTTGCGCGGTTTGGACCAGCGTATTTCAACGAAAACGGACCTCCCCGTGTACGTAGCCGAGGATCCCCTTCGCGCCGTCGTGCGCGGAACAGGCATCGCGCTCAAGAACCTCGAGAAGTACCGTACGCTTTTGATGCGCTAAGCCATGCAGAACATTCTGCGGTTTTTTGTTCGCTACCGCATCGTTCTGAGTTTATTGCTGTTCCAAGTAGTTGGACTCAGCCTCACGTATGCCAGATCACTGGCCCACGAGAGCATGTTTTGGGCCAACGTGCTCGAACGCCAAGCCCAATGGCGCGGATGGCTGCACGGTTGGGAATCCTACCTCTCTCTTGAAGACAAAAACAAGCAGCTCATTGCAGAGATTGCCAGGTTCAAAAGCGGAATTCCCATGGACTCCACTTCGGCTGCGACCTACGAAGAGGGTGGGTTCGCCTACACACCGGGGAGCTTGCTTTTTATTGAGCACCGGTCTGCCGAACCTTGGGGCATCATCGACGTGGGCACCAATGCGGGATTAACTCCGCCTTTTGCAGTCTTAGGGTCGACCGGAATCATCGGCATTGCCTACGAGTGCACACCCCACTATTCCCGAGTGCGTCCGCTCAGCCACCCGAGCATGCGGATCTCTGCTTCAGCCGAGCGCACCGGCCACTTTGGCACCATTCAATGGAACGGTTCAAATCCCCGTACTGCGGACTTTGTCGACGTGGCAATTGAGGCCGACCTCAAACCGGGAGACCGCATCGTTACAGATGCCCGCTCAAGCGTGTTCCCTGCCGGTTGGCTTGTCGGAACAGTTGAATCAGTCACCGTCGACAGCCTACAGTTTACGCTCACGGCCTCGGTTCGACTTGCCGCCGACCTGCAGCGCCAGCAGGTGGTACTGGCCGCGGTGAATCTTCACCAACCCGAACGAGATAGCATTGCGCCATGACCAGACCTGGACCTTGGATTGTTTTTTCATTTTGGGTGCTTCTCGCGCAAATCCTTCTCTTGAGCCAAATTGAAGTACGGGGTTACCTCAGCCCATACCTCTATCCGCTCGTGCTCGTGCTGGCCCCTGCAAACTTTAACCGGCTTGGATTGCTGGCCATTGGCGCCGTCCTTGGGTTGGGCATGGATCTTCACGAAGGAAGTGGCGGCCTTCACATGATGGCAAGCTCCCTTCTTGCCTATGTGCGGCCTTGGATTCTCAACGGAATCGTTCCACGTGCTGCCGAAGAGCAGCTCTCGTTTGTACCCCAAGATTTGGGACTAGGCAAATGGACCACATTGGTCCTTCTAACGCTCGGCATTCACCACCTTTGGCTCTTTATCTGGGCAAGTCACGGAACCCACATTTTTAGCCTCGTTCTTGGGCGAAGTGTACTCAATGTAGTGGTCAGCGCGGCGTTATCCACCGCGGTAGCGTGGTTCATTCCAAAATCTCAAGGAGGATGAACCGCAGTCGTATTTTACCCCTCGGGGTGCTTGCCGTCTTGGTGCTCTTTGTGCTGAGACTCATCAATATTCAGCTCATTGACACCCGCTACACCCTTGATGCGGCCAACAATGCACAGCGAATTGAAAAAATTTATGCGCCGCGAGGTCTGATGCGGGACCGCAACGGAACGGTGCTCGCCACCAATCAAATTGCCTACGACGTCGAAGTCATTGCGAGCCGACTTACCCACCTCGATACCGCCGCACTTGCTCGAGTGCTGGGTGAGCCGTTAGGTTCCGTTCGAAAGCAGCTAAAAAAAGCCTTAATTCAAGGCCGGTACCGCCCCTTCCCTATTCTCAGGGGACTGACGGTCAAAGACTACGCATCGATTCAAGAGCAGATTGCAATGTTTGAGGGCGTACAGCTTCGCAAGCGCAGCTTTCGCAAGTATCCGATGCCCATTGGAGGCAATGTAATGGGGTACGTGGGCGAAGTCAACGACTACTTGATGACGCTCCATCCCGAGTACGACCTGGGCGACTACCTTGGTATCTCAGGTATCGAAGCGTCGTACGAAACAGAGCTCCGCGGCAACGCAGGCAAGCGATACATTACTGTAGACAACCGAAATCGAGACGTAGGCTCCTTTGCAGAAGGGCGCTACGACGAGCAACCGGCGATGGGCGCTGAGCTACAGCTCACCTTAGATGCCGAGCTCCAGGCCCTCGCCGAGGAACTTATGCGGGGTAAGAGAGGCAGTATTGTCGCGATTGAACCCTCAACAGGAGAAATTTTAGCGCTCGTGTCTTCACCTGCGTACGACCCCAACGCACTTGTAGGACGCTACCGGTCGCGCAACTACACGATTTTGTACCGGGATTCCGTCAACAAACCCCTGTACGACCGTGCAGTTCTGGCAGAGTACCCTCCTGGCTCCCCGTTCAAGATCTTAAATGCACTGATCGCGCTGCAAGAGGGCGTAGTTGAAGAAAAAACACAGTACACCTGTGTGGACGGATACCATTTTGGATCACTGCACGTGGGATGCCACTGCAAGGCGGGGACCCTAGACCTTCGCGGATCCATCGCCAAGAGCTGCAACAACTACCACTGCCAAATCTTTAAGCGAGTCCTTGACAAGTACCCCACTGCGAGCCAAGGTATCGACGTGTGGAGTGACCACGTCAAAAGTTTTGGGCTTGGTGACTTTTTGGGGGTTGATTTACCCACTGGCCGCAAAGGATTCGTACCCACGGGGCCCTACTTCAACAAAGTATACCGAACGGACCGTTGGAAGTCTCCCACCGTGATTTCGCTCGCGATTGGTCAAGGTGAGTTACTCGTTACGCCCATTCAACTTGCCAACATGACCGCTGCGGTAGCCAACCGCGGTTGGTGGATTCGCCCACACCTGGTACGAAGCATAGACGGAAATCCGAATCCGAATAAGGAATTTTCTGAAGTTCACCGTACGAGCATTGATCCGCAAAATTTTGAAGTCATCATCGCCGGAATGAATGATGTATTCGAATCCGGAACCGCACGCGCTTCACGCCTCGAAGGCCTCCTAATGGCGGGAAAGACTGGAACGGCGCAAAATCCGCACGGCCAAGACCACTCGATTTTTACCGCATTTGCTCCTTTGGACAAGCCTCAGATCGCACTGGCCATTATTGTAGAAAACGGCTACTGGGGATCGCGTTGGGCTGCTCCCATTGCGAGCTTGATGATGGAATCCTACCTCAACGACAGCATTACGCGTCCTGATTTGTACCGAAGAATGGTCGAGGGCAGTCTAACCGGTGAATACCGAGTGAATCAAGTAGAAACCGAACTCCCCCCCTACTAATGCAGCGTCAACCTACTACTGCGCCGCTTGTCGGTCGTTTGGATCGCCTAAGTGTCGGGCTCGTCGTCTTTCTGGTGCTGTTTGGATGGGTTAATATTTTTGCCACCGTCAGCCCAATTGACGATACCTGGGCATGGAGTTGGTCCAACGAAGCCGGAAAGCAGTTGGGCTTCATCGGACTCGCCGGGGTTCTGGTACTCTTGGTGCTCCTCTCTGACGCACGGCTCTTTGAAGTGCTCTCGTGGGCCGTCTACGCCTTATCTATTGTGCTGTTGCTTGCCGTACTCGCCGTCGGAGTCGAGCGGGGCGGCAACAAGTCGTGGTTAAGTCTCGGTTCATTTGGCCTTCAGCCTTCGGAATTTGCCAAACTCGGAACGGCACTCGTGCTCGCACGAGTCCTAGGACGGAGTCCTGATGGCCTCAAGCCGTGGAGGTCTCGATGGCTCCCAATGGCCGTGGTGGGGCTCCCGATGCTGCTCATCCTTTTGCAGCCGGACGCAGGTTCGGCACTTGTATTTGCCTCGTTTCTACTTGTTTTTTACTTTGCCGGACTACCTGGATTCTATCTTTTTGGTGCCTTGGGGATTGCCGCCCTTTCAATTCTTTCTCTTGCCCTATCACCATCTGCCGTACAGTGGATCATTGGCGGAACCGTGGTCCTTAGTATTGCCATTACACGGATTCGGACCCGCTTGAATTTTATTCGATTTGTGAAGCATCCCGCCATATGGCTGGGCCTAGGTGCATTGCTGTGGTCTGGGGCGGTCCAGCAAGTGTTTGACCAGGTCCTTAAGCCACACCAGCAAATCCGCATCAAGCTTCTTTTAGGCCAAGTGGACGATCCCAGTGCCGCGGGCTACCAAACGGCGCAGTCTCTGATTGCAATTGGGTCAGGAGGGCTAATCGGCAAAGGCTACATGAACGGAACCCAAACCCGCTTGCGTTTTGTTCCGGAACAAACCACCGACTACATTTTTTGCACAGTCGGTGAAGAATGGGGCTTTTTGGGGTCGTTGATTGTACTTGGCGCGTTTGCCGGGCTCATCATCCGGATTACGCTCTTAGCCCAACGTCAGAAGCACGCTTTTGGAATGTACTACGGCCTTGCCGTGGCAAGCATTCTCTTTGTTCACTTCACCGTGAACATCGGAATGACCCTTGGAATGATGCCCGTCATCGGAATTCCCCTTCCGTTTTTCAGCTACGGAGGCTCGTCCCTTTGGGCATTTAGCCTAATGGTGTTCGTGTTTTTGCGCTGGGACGCCTACCGCTGGGAGAGCCTCTAGGTGCTCAAGGCAGCTTAGTAGAACAGACCGCGGTTGTCGGTAATCTTCGCGGATCCCAACAGCGACTGAAGCAGCATACGCTGGGCATTACCTGCCAGGCGGTTGTTTTCTGCAGCCATGTCAGCCGCAGTCAAGTTCGGTGCTGAGTCAAACGTGTTCACCACTTTAAATCGGTACACGCCGTTGCTTCCTTCGATCACTTCTGACTGAGTGCCAACCTTGCTGCCCGCAGCCATGCCCACCACCTTAGGCTCGCGACCGCTTGCCAAGAAGGGTGACGCAAGTGTCACGTTTGCCGGAGTCCAATTGAGCTGCTTGGTCTTCGCCATGCGCTCTGCGAGCACGCGAACCTTTGCTCGGTTCAG
>JBDLUG010000115.1:0-5118 GCA_039805405.1 Bacteroidota bacterium | reverse complement strand
CGCAAAAAGCGGAGCAGCCAAGGGGCATTCACAAGCCGTGCATTCATGGTCATAAAGGTAGCGTACCTTTGCCGCCTCATGAATCGTTCTGGCTTGGCCTGGGGGCTTTTTATCGGACTTGTTTTGGTCTGGGGCTCGTCGTTCATGCTGATGAAAATCGCACTTCAGAGCTTTGAAGCGATTCAAATCGGAGCCATGCGGCTCTTGTTTGCCGCAGTTGCCGTCCTCATCATTTCGCGCAAGCATTTTCACGAGTTTCGTCGGGCGGACTTTTGGCCCTTGCTGGTGGTCGCCCTGATGGGCAACTCGCTGCCGTACATCCTATTTCCGATCGCCGTCGCCCATGTCCCCTCAGGCGTGGTGGGTGTTGCAAATGCCATGACTCCCGTGTTTGCACTGCTCGTCGGAGTTTTGGCCTTTGGGCGAACGCTTCGCCGCGTTCAAGTGGGAGGCGTTGTACTGGGGTTACTGGGTGCTGTGCTGCTCATCAGTCCGTGGCGCGCAGTGGTTCCGGGCCAAGAAATCAACCCCAACTACTTGCTTTTGGCCATATTGGCTGCGGGTTTTTACGGCGTGAGCATCAACACGATCGGGTCGCGCTTGAGCCATTTGTCGCCGCGCGGAATCACGCTGTTTGTAATGCTTCTGACCGTGCCCATGTCGCTCGGAATCCTCGGGGTTACGCAGGTCTGGAACACGGTGCGCATGGAGCATTTTGGCCCCGCAATTGCCTCGCTGGCTTTTTTGGGCATTGTCGGAACTGGCATCGCCACCGTCCTCTTCAACCGCCTGATCGCCCTCACCACCCCGCTGATGGCGGCGTCGACGACCTACCTCATTCCGGTGGTAGCCCTCGCCTGGGGCGTGGGCATGGGCGAAACCATTCTCGCGCACCACTTGGCCGGAATGGCCGCCATCATTCTTGGGGTCTACCTGGTGAACAAGAAGGCGTAAGCTAGTTACCACCAACTGCTACCTAAAAAAAAGCCCGGGCACCACGGCCCAGGCTTTTCGTATCATCGAACGAGCGAACGAACTACTTGACGTCCAGTGCAGTGGTCTTGAAGATGAGGTCCACACCAGGCTGGAGCGGAACCTTCATTTCGTGCGGAAACTTCACGCCGCCCACCTCGCGGTAGTCGCTGTAGTCCACGTTCACTACCGTCTTGCCTTGGGGCCCCTCTTGGGTACGAGCTTCGCGAATGCGCACGCCCGTCGCTATGCTGTAGAACTTTACCACAGGGTCGCTACCGGCCTTGGGGATTTCGATGGCGTAGCAGGCCTCTCCGTTGACGTCGACCTTGCTCTCTTGAAGCTTGAGGTCGGTCCGGTTGAGGAGTCCAAGCTCATCAATGAGGTAGCGGTCGGCCATGAGTTCGGCCTTCTCGTCAGCCGAAAGCTGCTTGGCCGCGCCATTCTCTAGTACCGTCACATTGTCGCCTTCGTAGCGGGTCTCGCTCGAACCCATGGGAGACGTTTGCTTCTGCACCAGCGTACTGGGGGCAGTGAAGGCAACCTCAGAGTTGATACTAATACCCATAATACTCGCCTCCTGCTTCCAATTCACCGACTGAAGCGCGTTGATGCGCGCGATTCCGCCCATGGACTGAAGTGCGGATTCAACAACGGCTTTGGCTGTCAAGCCCTCAGGAACCGCGTCAAACTTCGGTGCCTCAGTGGGTTGCCCTTCAAAAGTCACGTAGTTCACGGGGTAGCCCAATCGCTGAAGCGGCTTTGCGATGTCTGCGGCCTTGCCTACGACGCTAATGAGGAGCTTGTCGGACTTCCAGTACTTCTGGGCGACGCGCTGCACGTCTTGGGCCGTCACAGCCTCGAGGCGGGTCAGGTAGCCGTTGTAGTAGTCCGCGGGCAGGTTGTAGAGCAGCGTATTACCGGCCATGCTTGCCACGGTCTCGGGGCGCTCGAGTGAGCGGCCGAATCCGCCGGCAAGGTTGTTTTTGGCGGAACGAAGCTCTTCGTCGGTCACAGCCTCAGTGCGAATGCGGTTGATTTCGAACAGGAACTGCTCTACCGCGCTGTCGGTAACGGCATTGCGCACCTCTGCTGACGCCTCGATGACGGTGGTGTAGCGTGAGGTTCCGAATGAAGAGTACGCGCCGTAGGTGTAGGCCTTGTCTTCGCGAAGGTTGCGAAAGAGGCGACCTGCCGAACCAGCACCGAGCACTTCGTTCATGACGCGCAAGGCCTCGAGGTCGGGATGGCCGATCGGAAGCTCGATGGTGTTGCCAATCTGGATGTTCGACTGCACGCTTGAAGGACGGTTGGCTACCTGAATCTGAACTCCGCTCAACTCAGCAGGCGCCGGGAAGGTCGTCTTCTTGGTGAACTTTCCCTTCCAGCCTCCGAAGTGGGCCTCGGCGAGCGCCTTGGCGCGGGCCAAGTCAATGTCTCCGACGATGGTCAAGACGGCAATGTTGGGCTTCCAGTAGGTCGTGTAGGCCTTCTTGCAGTCTTCAAGAGTCACGTTTGCGACCGTAGCCTCGGTGGTCAGTTCACCACTGGGGTGATTGGATCCGAAGACGCGCGCATTGAAGATGTTGGACTGTATGGCACCGGGATCGTCCTTTTGGCTCTTGAGGCCAGAAAGGCTGCGCTCCTTGATTTTGTCGAATCCAGCTTGGGGAAGCGTGGGGCGCAGGGCCACCTCGGCACTCAGGGCAAAGAGGTCTTCAGCATACTTGCTCAGACCACCGGCGCCGACGCTGGTTCCGCTTGTGCTGAGGCGCGCTCCAATGAAGTCAACCTTCTCGTCTAGGGCCTCTTTGGCGTAGGCCTTGGTGCCCTCACTAAGCAGGTCGCCGAGTAGGCTGACGGTTCCGGACTTCTCACCCTCGAGCACCTGACCTACGTCCATAGTAAGGCTGAGGCTGAGGCGCGGAAGCTTGTGGTCCTCGACCAGCAGCACCGTGAGGCCGTTCTTTAGTTGAAACTTTTGGTACTGAGCAATCGTCGGGGTGCGCGCAGGGGCGGCGGTCGGACGAATGCTGCGGTTGATCTGGGCGCTGGCGGCTACTGAAGCCACGAGCGATAAGGCAATAAGAATACGTTTCATGGCTTATTGAGCGGATTTGGGCAAGTAGTGAAGCACGACGCGGTTCTCGGGCTTGAGGTAGGTCTGGGCCACGCGCTGAATGTCGGCAGGAGTCACGGTGCGGAACCGCTCGATCTCAGTATTGATAAGGTTTGCATCGCCATAGTACACGTGGTAGTTGGCGAGGTTTTCAGCAATTCCGGCCACCCCAGAGTTGCGGTTGACATAGTCGGTCTCAACCTTGTTGAGGAGCTTGGTGAACTCCTTTTCGCTCAAGGGCTCCTTCTGCATTTTGGCAATCTCGTCTTCCATGGTGGTCATGAGGGTTCCGGTCGACGTGGCGCCGTTGGCAAGGGCCAAGGCAATAAATACACCGTGGTGTTCCATCGCAAAGGGGAAGGCGGCCACCTGAAGGGCATTCTGATCTTGGTCGACCATGCGCTTTGAGAAGCGTGAACTCGGACCGTCGCTCAGTGCCGTGGTAAGCATTTGAAGTGCGTACGTGTCAGGGTGGGTCTCGCTCACCATTCGGTATCCGGCAAACACGGCCGGAATTTGAATGTTGTCGTAAATCGTGTCAACGACCTCTCCACCAAGGGGAGGTTCGTAGGCACTTGGCCGCTGCACGGTGGCTCCGGCGGGAATGTCGCCAAAGTACTTGGTGATCATCGCCTTGGTTTGGGCCATGTCAATGTCGCCAGCGATCGAGAGGGTGGCGTTGTTGGGCACGTAGTACTTTTTGTAGAAGGCCATGAACTCACCGAGGGTGGCGGCGTTCAGGTGGTCCATGGATCCAATCGGAACCCAACGGTAGTTGTGCTGCGTGAATGCGCGCTTGAACATTTCAGACAAAAAGCTCGCGTAGGGCTGGTTGTCGACGCGCTGGCGCTTTTCTTCTTTCACGACTTCGCGCTGCGTATCCACACCGACTTGGTCGATCTTGGCGTGGAGCATGCGCTCGGATTCCATCCAAAGGCCCAACTCGAGCTGGTTGGAGGGCAGAATTTCGTAGTAAAACGTGCGGTCGTTGCTGGTGTTGGCGTTCAAGGCTCCGCCATTGGACTGAATGAGTTGCATGTACTCGCCGCGGCCGATGTTCTCAGAACCCTCAAAGAGCAAGTGCTCAAAGAAGTGGGCGAACCCAGTGCGGGTTGGGATTTCGTCTTTAGAACCGACGTGGTAGAGCACAGATACAGCGACTAAGGGATTGCTGTTGTCCTGATGCAGGATGACGTGCAGGCCGTTGGGCAAGTCAAATGATTCGAACTGAATCTGCGCGCGAAGTGGCTGAAGTGCCGCCGCGAGAAGGATTCCGAGTCCGAGCAAGATGTTCTTCATAACTGATTTAATTAGGATTTCGAAGGTACAAAAGCTTAGTCGTTTAAGGGCTGCGAACCATTACACGACCCTGGCAATTCAACTTTAGGCAACGGACCTGCGGTAGCCACAGATTATTTGCATATATTTGCAGCCCCAAAGAAAATTCGTTATGTACGCAATTGTAGAAATAGCAGGGCTGCAGTACAAAGTGCAAAAAGACCAGCGCGTGTACGTGAACCGTCTGCCAAGCCAAGAAGGTGAGTCGATCTCAATCGACCGCGTCCTTTTGGCTGAAGACAACGGAACCGTGACCGTCGGCGCCCCAGTTATCGAAGGAGCTGTAGTTTCAGCTACCCTTCTCAAGCACCTTCAAGGTGACAAGGTTATCGTGTTCAAGAAGAAGCGCCGCAAGGGCTACGAAAAGAAGAACGGTCACCGCCAGGCCCTGAGCCAAATCTTGATCACCGACATTAGCTTGTCTGGAGCCAAGAAAAAGGCCGCTGCCAAAAAAGTTGAAGCCACCGAAGAGGTAGCTGAAGAGCCCAAAAAGAAAACCACGAAGGCTGCCAAGACTGAGGCTGCTGAATAATTCGATTGAACCATGGCACACAAGAAAGGTGTAGGTAGTTCCAAGAACGGACGCGAATCAGCGTCGAAGCGACTAGGTGTGAAAATTTTTGGTGGTCAACCCGCTACGGCCGGTTCTATCATTGTTCGCCAGCGCGGTACCCATCACAATCCCGGCA
>JBDLUG010000114.1:0-5153 GCA_039805405.1 Bacteroidota bacterium | reverse complement strand
ATGAGCGGAATAAGGTCCGTGTCCTCAGACAGGAGTGAAAAGCGGGGTACTTCCATGGGCCGACTATTGGGCAATGGCCGTGCCACCGCGAAGGTGTGACGTTTGCACAAAAATTTCGGACAAAATGTCGGTCGTGGCAGCATCTAATGGCCGACCGCGGCGCGCCAGCACCCGCTCAGTCGTAGCCAATGCCTTGTCGAGGCGGTACTCGGTCATGCCCTGGGGTCCGCCCCACGAGAAGTCCGGAATAAAATTGCGCGGAAAGCCCGCACCAAAGACGTTGCAGGCCACGCCCACCACAGTGCCGGTATTGAACATGCTGTTGATTCCGGCTTTGCTGTGGTCGCCCATCACCAAACCGCAAAACTGCAGCCCCGTGGGCTCAAAACGGCCGCTCGGGTAGCTCCAGAGCTTGACCTCGCTGTAGTCGTTTTTAAGGTTGGAGTTGTTGGTGTCAGCCCCTAAGTTGCACCACTCGCCGAGCACGGCGTTGCCGAGAAAGCCGTCGTGGCCCTTGTTGCTGTTGCCCCAAAGGACGGCGTTGTTCACCTCGCCTCCGACTTTGCTGCCGGGTCCAATGGTAGTGGCTCCATAGATCTTGGATCCAAGCTTGAGTTGCGAGCCCTCGCCCAGGGCGAGTGCCCCGCGCACGAGGCTACCCTCCATGATCTCGCTTCCCGCAGCGAGGTAGATGGCGCCGCTGCGGCTGTTGAGTACACTGGCCTCGGCCACCGCGCCCTCTTCGGCAAAAATTCGGTCGCCGATCAGGGTGTTGGTACTGCTCAGCGGAGCCGAGCTGCGTCCGCGCGTCAAAAGGTCAAAATCGGACTCAAGGACCACGGCGTTGGCCGAAAAAAGATCGAATGGGCGGCGCATCACGAGCACTGCGTCGGCAAACACCACGGTTTCTGCCGCATCGGCGCCGTGGCCCGCCAACCACTCGCCCTTGGCGTCGAGAAGCTGCTGCCCCGGACGAAGCGAAGCGACGGCATCTGCAAGGCTGTCGGTGGCGACAAGGCCTCCGCGCACGTGGCGCACGTGGTCGCCTTCGGGCTGGCTCAGATCAAAACCCCCGGCCAGGTAGGAAGCCGAATGGTACGAAAACGTTGAACCCGGGCTGCGCAGCGACCATTTCTCGCGAAGGGTGGTTACACCAACGCGCAGGTCGGCCACAGGCCGGGTCCAAGTAAGGGGCTTGAGCGTCTCGCGCTCGCCGCGGTCGTGGAAGATGTAGTGCATCCCCACGAAGGTAGCGGCTTACTTCGAGAATTTCGCGTAGCGGTTGCGGAACTTGTCCACACGGCCCGCCGTATCGAGAAGCTTTTGCTTGCCCGTGTAAAATGGGTGCGAGTAGCTCGACACTTCCATCTTTACAAGTGGGTAGGCCACGCCGTCAACCTCGAGGGTTTCTTTGGCATTGGCGCAGCTGCGAATCAACGTAATATCACCGGTGCCCATGTCTTTAAAAGCACACACGCGGTAGTTGGTAGGGTGGAGGTTGTCTTTCATCGCTTCGTTATTTTGGACCGAGGTTTGGCCCGATCCCCATTTTTTGCGGACGGCAAATGTACGAAATACTTTCGACCGAAGTTGTACATTGAACGGCAAATTTCGCGTGCGAATTCCGAACTGCAAAACAACGCCCTCGGTACGACCTTTGCAGCCAGCACAAACACCATGTTTCTCAAGCCCCTAAGGCCACTCGCCACCGCACTCATTCTCGCCCTGCTCGCCCTCGCGTCGTGCCGGCCCGAGTACAGGTTTGCGCCCGAACCGGTGACCCTTGTGCGCAGCCACGACACGGTCTACCTCGACACCGTATTTGCCACGGTCGGTAGCTCCACGCGAAGCGTGCGCCTCGTCAACCCGAGCGCCTACGACATCAACCTCAGCCGTCTTAGCCTTGGACGCGGAACCGAGTCCCCCTTTCGCTTCAACGCCAACGGCCAGCCCGGACCCGAACTCGAAAACGTGGTGATTCCGGCCCGCGACAGCATTTGGATTTTTGTCGAAACCACGGCGCCCCGCGGCGACGGCGAAATGCTCTGGGAGGATTCCCTGCGCGTCGAGCAAGGCAGCTTCAGCCAGAACATCTACCTCGTGGCGCTCGCCTGGGACGCGCACTTTCACTACCCCAACCGCGTCCTGACGATTCCGCAGCCCGAGCCCTACCCCGACATCCTGATTCCCTATGTGATTTTGGGCGCCAACGAGGTGTGGAGCGACGACAAGCCGCACGTCGTATATGGCTATGCCGTGATTGACAGCGGCGCAACCCTCGACATCGCAGCTGGGGCGCGGGTTCACTTTCACAGCGGTTCTGGCCTTTGGGTGGCGTCGGGCGGAACCCTTCGGGTGGACTTCGCCGGGACCGGATCCTTTGACGAACCCGCGGTACTTCAGGGCGACCGCCTCGAACCCTTTTACCGCAACATCGCCGGCCAGTGGGGTGGCGTTCTGGGCGGAATCTTTCTGCAGCGCGGTGCCCGGGCCGACATTCGCAACGCCTGGATCCGCAACGGAACCCTCGGGATTCGCTGCGACAGCGTGGCCGACGGCGAACCCCATAACCTCGTGGTGCGCGACAGCCGCATTACCGACTTCAGCCGTGCCGCCATCTACAGCGGTTTTGGCCGAATCCGCCTCGCGAACACTGTCGTGGCCAATTCCGGCCTCTACAACCTCTACACCTTGGGCGGACGCATTGAGGCAGACCACTGCACGTTTGCCAACTCCTTTCCCGGGCCCCGCGCGACCCCATCCATTGGGCTCTTCAACCGCTACGACGACGGAACCGGAACATTTCGCTACCGAGCCCTACTTCAGGCAGACGTGCGCAACTGCATCGTGGACGGAAGCCAAGAGTCCGAAGTTGGCTTTGGTTTCGGACCCCAGGCCGCATTCAACTACCGCTTTGAAGGCTCGCTGCTCAAGCTGAACCGCTTCCCCGACCCTGCCCTGTACGACGTCAACGACCCCGCGCGCTTTGAAGGCTGCGTGTTCAACCTCAATCCCCAGTTTGAGGCTTCAAGCACTTTTGACTACCGACTCAAATTGGGCTCGCCTGCCCTCGGAATCGGCTGGCCCAGCGCCACCAACCTTGTTCCGCTCGATGCCTTGGGCCAATCACGGCCAAGCCCTGCCGACGCGGGCGCTTTAGAAACGTTGTAAACGGCTGTTTTCAAAAGGATTGCTAACTTTGAACCATGAGCCAACGCGCGCGCATCCTTGACCTGTTACGACGGCACAAAGATTCCTTTGAACGAGACTTTTCATTGGATTACATGGGGCTTTTTGGATCCGTTGCTCGAGAAGAGGATGACCTATCAAGCGACGTAGACCTATTGGTTTCTTTTTCGCGGCCCGTCGGTGTCGAATTCTTAGAATTAGGACACCACCTCGAGCAACTTCTTGGCCGAAAAGTAGACCTTGTATCGTTGGGCGGCATTGCCCCAAAGTACCTGGACGCCATTCAAGACGACCTTATCGATGTCCAAGCGAGCGCCCCGTCTCTTGCTTGAAGACATGGTTCTCGCGTCCCAAAAAATCACCACCTACACCAAAGAGCAAACGTTTGAATCGTTTGTAGGTAACGCTTTAATCGTGGACGCCGTCGTGCGAAACTTTGAAATTTTAGGTGAGGCCGCTTCAAAAATGCCGCAACCTTTTACCACGAAGCACCCTCAAATTCCGTGGCGACTCATCAAGGACTACCGCAATCGGTTGATTCACGAATACTTTGGCATCGATCCTCACATAATATGGACGCTGCGAAGCCGAGAGATTCCCAAACTGACAGAGTTACTCGAGGCCCTACTCGCCCAAGCCCACTAAAAAAGCCGGCGTATCGATACCGTCTGCGTAATCCCAGAGGGTGGGAAACTGGCTTTGGCCAAAGGGCGTTCGTCCGCGAGCCACCACCGTTTGCAGTTGGTCCGATTGTGCGTCCAACCAAGATTCCGCGGCAGCAGCATCGCTGTGCCAGGTGGCATGAACCACCGAAAGGGGCGGCTTGAGCGCCTCGTGTTCGCGCAGCACCACCCAATTGTTTTCGAGAAAGGGTTCGCGGTTGAGCATAAAGAGTGCGCGGTGGTAGTCGTAGTTTGATCCGTAGCGGGCGTGCTCTGCGATTCGGCTCCACTTCATCCACGAGGCAAAGAGGCGCTGCACGTCAAATCCGCGCTCTAGAGCGAGGTGGGTGACGCTGCGGCATCCGCGCCCAAAGTAGCGAAAGAGGTCGTCTGAGAGGGCATCGAGCTCGGCGTCGGTGGCGTCAGATGGAACCACCGCTGCCGAAGTGCGCGCCCCACGCAAAATGCGCGGAACCGTTGCGAAGTACTGATCAAAATGGGCGACCGCTTGGTCTCCGCCGGTGGCGATTAGGGCCTCTACGCCGTTGAGGCGATCCACGACCTCGACGTCGGCCTCGGGGTCAAGTGACTTCAGCCGGCGAAGCACCTCGGCGGTCAAAATGGGGTCGTCAGATGAGGGCTTGAACCGAACGCGGTGGCCCGCAACGTAGCCACAAATCAGGTCGTGCAAGGCGACCAGCGGAAGGTTTCCGGCCCCCACCATTCCGACGGTCCGCGAAGCGGTTCCGCCCAATGGCCACATCGAAGCCCACGCCTCCAGCGACTCGCGCGTCAGGGCGTCGACCCAAGCGTTGAGTGCATCCGACGTGAACTCGGGGGCAAACCACGGATTTCGTACTGAAGCACGTGCCAAAAGTTCGGGATCCGCGGCCATAACACGCAGCTCTGAACCGAGGCGTTCTAGGACCAAAAAACGAGTGCGGAGCAGGGCGGAATCAAACATCGGTGCAGAAAAAAGGGCGTATCTTTGCCGCCACAAAAGTACGCTTCGACTATGGCCATTAAGATTACCGACGAGTGCATTAACTGCGGTGCGTGTGAGGCAGAATGCCCCAACAACGCGATCTATGAAGGTGGTATGGAGTGGCGCTTTGCCGACGGAACCAAACTCAACGGCGGACTCGTGAGCAAAAGTGGCGTGAAGACTGATGCGGCCACGGCCCAAGAGCCCGTGAGCTTCGACTTCTACTACATTGTGACCGACAAGTGCACCGAGTGTGTAGGGTTCCACGAAACGCCCCAGTGCGCCGAGGTTTGCCCCGTGGACTGCTGTGTTCCCGA
>JBDLUG010000113.1:0-5231 GCA_039805405.1 Bacteroidota bacterium | reverse complement strand
GAATGTAGCTGTGCTGGCTGTCTTTGTTGGACGCGTAGAGCACCACTTTTGTGCCCTCTTTGTCGGTCTGCAGCGTGCTGATTTTCTCGAGGTACTCGTCGACCGTGTAGTTTTGGTCGTCTACTGCGCTGCGGAGAAGGCTGAACTTCTGCGCACGCTCAAAAAACTTGTCGTCGGTCACCATTCCGTACTCGATAATGACGGCGATGTCCTTGAACTTTTGCTCGAAGTCGGCGCGGTCGGCCTTGAACATTTCTTCGAGCTTGTCGGCAACTTTTTTGGTAATGTGGCCGCTGATTTTTTTGACGTTTCCGTCGGCCTGCAGGTAGCTGCGCGATACGTTCAGCGGAATGTCCTTAGAGTCGATGACCCCGTGCAGCATCATCAAGAATTCAGGAACGATTCCCTCGACGTTGTCGGTGACAAAAACCTGCGACTGGTAGAGCTGGATTTTGTTCTTGTTCAGCTCCATGTTGGGCTTGATTTTCGGGAAGAACAGAATTCCGGTCAAATCAAACGGGTAGTCCACGTTCATGTGGATGTGAAAGAGCGGCTCCTCAAACGTGTAGGGGTAGAGGGCCTTGTAGAACGCCTTGTAGTCTTCGTCGGTAAGCTCGCTTGGCTTTTTGGTCCACGCGGGGCTGTCGGGGTTGATTACGTTGGGAACTTTTTTGGTTTCCCACTTCGCGTCTTCGCCTTCGGCGGCTGTGTTGTAGCGCTCGTCCTTCTCGCCACAGATGATGGGCACGCTCATGAATCGTGCGTACTTCTTCAGCAGTTCGTTGATCTTGAACTCCTCGAGAAATTCTTCGGAATCGCCGTCAATGTGCAGTACGATGTCGGTACCGCGGTCCTTCTTCTTTTTGGTGTCGAGGCTGTACTCGGGCGAGCCGTCACAGGTCCAGAATGCGCCTTCGTCTTCGGTGGACTTCCAGCTTCGCGTGTGGATCTCGACCTTGCTCGACACCATGAAGCTCGAATAGAATCCGAGTCCAAAGTGGCCAATCATGGCGCCTTTGTCGATTTTGCCTTCGTATGCGTTGACAAATTCCGTGGCTCCCGAGAAGGCCACGTCGTTGATGTACTTGTTGACCTCGTCTGAAGTCATGCCGATTCCGCGGTCGCGAATGGTGATGGTCTTGTTCTTTTTGTCGACGTCGACGTAGATACTCAAGTCGCCAAGTTCACCCGAAAATTCGCCGAGGTTGCTCAAGGTTTTGAGCTTGTTTGTTGCGTCTACCGCATTCGAAATCAGTTCGCGCAGAAAGATCTCATGGTCGCTGTAGAGAAACTTCTTGATGACGGGAAAGATGTTGTCCGCCGAAACGTTGATTGTACCTGTAGCCATTTTTTAATCGTTTAGTGCGTTCCCTCTGGAACAAGGGGCATGCCACATCCGTTACCTTCGTACATCAACTGACAAAATGGCAAGTACTCCCTTCATCACCGTGCGCTTCTTTAGGTGGAAGGGCCGCAGCGCCCAATGGTGGGCCTTCGGCGCTCAGGGGTTTGCCTTGCGCCAGCCATGGTCTGCACCCGGATTGCGCTTTGCCAAGCAGCTTGGTAGCGGTGCCGGTGGCGGATTTTCGATTTGGCCCGACTTCAGCACCTATGCCTGGTTTGGGGTTTGGGATTCAGAAGCCGCCGCTGCCGATTTTTTTGCTACGGACGCCCGCTGGGCGGAATGGCGCGCCTCAGCCCACGAGGAATGGGGCTGGAACGCCGAGCCCGTGCGCGGTCACGGAAGCTGGGACGGCGTGCACCTACTTGAGGGATCAGACCTCGCAGAGTTGGCCCCGGACGACGAGGTGGCAGTGCTGACCCGAGCCCGCATTAAGTGGAGCCAAGCCCTGCGCTTTTGGTGGAACGTGCCAGGCGCCAGCCGCCACCTTGATCAGTTACCGGACCTCATGTACCGCAAGGGAGTGGGGGAGTTGCCCCTGGTCGAGCAGGCCACGTTGAGTGTGTGGCGCAACGCCGAAGCGCTCGACGCCTTTGCGTACCGGAGTCGAGAGCACGCGCCGATGGTGCGCAAGACGAGAGAGTACGGTTGGTACAGCGAAGAAATGTTCCTGAGGATGAAGGTCTTGACTCGTTGGGAGTCTCGCCCTATCTTGGGTGCATGACGGGACTCAGGTACCTTTTGGCGCTGCTGCTGCCGGCCTCGATTTACGTGGGGTTACTAGCTGATGGTTTCTGGTCGTTTACTGCGCTGGGATTTGCGTTCGGATTGGTTCCGGTGCTCGAAGCGGTGCTTCCGACGTTTGCCGCGAATCTGAGCGAGGCCCAGCGGGCCGAGCGCTTAGGTCAACCGTGGTACGACGTGCTCGTGCTGGCACAGATTCCGCTGCACCTCGGTGCGATTGCGCTCTTTGTAAAGGTGGTGCCCGAAGACCGCGCCGCCGGTGACCTCACCTCGTTGGTGGGCCACATTGCCGCGATGGGCGTCTCATGCGGAACCTTAGCCATCAACGTCGCGCACGAACTTGGACACCGTCCCAATGCCACCTACCAGCGGTTGGCTCAGGGACTACTGGTTACCACGCTTTACGGTCAGTTTTTTATTGACCACAACCTGGGCCACCACAAGAATGTCGCCACACCTGAAGATGCGTCGACGGCGCGCTACGGTGAGGTGCTTTATGCCTTTTGGGTTCGAAGCATCGTCGGAGTTTGGAGAACTGCCTGGCACCTGAAACCTCTTCTGATGGCCGTACTGTTCACAGCAGAGGTGCTTATGCTCTTCGGATTTTGGCTACTGGCGCCTGAGGCGCTCGTTCCATTTCTGGCTGCGGCCGTCATGGGTGTTTTGCTGCTCGAAACAGTCAACTACATCGAGCACTACGGGCTGCTTCGCCCAAAAGTCAGCGCCCACCGATACGAAAACGCACAACCGGTGCATTCCTGGAATTCCAACCACCCCCTCGGGCGGTTTATGCTGTTTGAGCTGACGCGCCACTCGGACCACCACGCGCATCCCCACAAGCCATACCCAGTGCTGGACCACTTTGACGAGGCCCCCCAAATGCCCGCCGGCTACCCGGCGATGATGGTTTTGGCGGCCCTGCCGCCACTGTGGTTCCGCGTGATGAATCCGCGACTAAAGCAAGTAACTAGTTACTAGTTACTAGTTACTTGTTAAAAGGGATTGGTCGCCCACACCCCGAGTTCGGGGATGAATCCGCGGTCGTCCATCGCGAGCGCGCTCACCATGGCGTGGGCGAGTTCTTCAGGGCGCAGCATGTTGTCTTTGAGCGGTTTCTCTTCGCGGCTTTCGACGTTGAACGCGGTCGGCACGGCCGAAGGATTGACGAGCATCACCCGAATGTTGAAGGGGCGAAGTTCGTCGCGCCAGCACTCGGTCATGCCGCGCACGGCAAATTTGGAAGCGGCGTATACCGTTCCGTTTTTGAATCCGCGCACGCCGGCACTCGAGGCGATGTTGATGATGTTGCCCTTATTCTGGGCTTTCATGCGCTTCGCGGCTTCGCGGCCGACCAACGCGGCACCAAAAACGTTGGTGTGAAAAATGGTTTCAAAGTCCGACCATTGGACCTCGTCGACGGGTCCAAAAAAGCCGATTCCGGCGTTGTTGATAAGCACATCGAGGCCGCCCCATTCGCGGTCGATTTCGGCGTACATCTTCAAAATGTCGGACTCTTTGCTGGCGTCGTAGGGAAGGCCCCAGGCTCCGAGCTCCTGAGCGACGCGCTCGAGTTTGCTGTGGTCGCGACCGGTGATGGCGACGCGCGCGCCGCGTGCGATAAGTAGTTCGGCAGTGGCTTTGCCGAGGCCTGAAGAGCCTCCGGTAATCAGTACGCGGGTGTTGGGGAATTCCATGGTGGGTAAATGTTTAAAAAGCTTAACGTGGCGAACCGACGGCGGTTCACGCAAAACGGTACTCAATTACGCGGCTGGGCACGTCAAAGGGAACTACAGAACTAAGGCCAAGGTAGTTGGCGCCTTCTTCGGCGGACGTAAATCCCCGGAACGCGCTCAGGGGCGGCATACCGATGAGTTCAGACCCCGCCGCGCGAAGCCCCAGCTCGCGGGCGAGCCGGTCTACTTCGTCGTAGACATCCTTGAGGGCGAGCTGCGAAAGGTCGGTGACGTTGCAGCTGACTTGGCTGCATCCAAATTCGGGAGTGTCCCAGCCAATGGCGCGCAGCCCCGGAAGCCCGCCTTCGGGACGTTCGCGCACCTGAGCTGCAATCGCCTTGGCGGTGTCGAGGTCAACCGCCGACAGGTTGATGTTGTAGGCGAGTAAAAAATTGCGCGCACCGAGTGCCATGGCGCCAAAACGCGGTTCGTATCGGCCAAAGTCCAGCTCATGGGCGCGCATTTCGAGTCCCTCGTACTGCCCCTTGCGCACGTTGGCGAGCAGGCGGAACTCAGGCCGTCGGGCGTTGCGGGAATAAAACCATCCTCCGGCCGGCAGATCGTGCATAAGCTGGGCCACTTTTTCGGCGGCTTGGTCGGCCAGCATACCATCTTCGGGGCGCAGGGCCACCAGTGGGCAGACGTCTACGGCGCCGATGCGCGGGTGCGCCCCGTGGTGGTGGCGCATGTCAATATGTTTTGCGGAAGCGGCAACTAAAGCGATGCATCCGTCAACCACAGCCTCTGCAGGTCCTGCAAACGTATAGACTGTTCGGTGGGCGTCAAATCCGGCATCGCGGTGCCATAGCTCTACGCCGGGGGTCGCGATTAGGGCCGCCGACAGCGCATCAAGCACGGCGGAATCACGGCCTTCGGACACGTTGGCCACGCATTCTATCCAACCTGCCGGCGCGCGCACTACCAGGGAAGGTTTTGGGTTCCGCGCACAACATCGAGCAGCAGCATGGCGGCAGCCTTCGCTTGGCCGGGGCGTTCGCCTTCAGTTGCATAGCCCAGTGCCAGTTCGGTGAGGTGCACGTAGGTCACGTGACCGGTTTGTCCGGCACGGTAGGCCAGTTCGCGAGCCTGAAGCCAACTCCATCCGCTGGCGGTTTGGGCGCTCGAGGGCGCGCCAGTGATTCCGTCCACATCGATTTCAAGGCCAAATGGACCGACCTGTACGTGGCCAAGCATGCGGTCGAGGGCGGATTCCCATGAAGTTTCGCCACGTACCGCCCACGATTCAAACGTTTCAAACGCCCAGCCCTTCGTGGACTTCAATCGCTCAAGGCTGGACGCGTTTACCGCGTATTCGCTAAGTCCCAGCACGGCATAGCGCTCGAGGTAGCCTC
>JBDLUG010000112.1:0-5280 GCA_039805405.1 Bacteroidota bacterium | reverse complement strand
TCTCACCAGGGTAGTACACGTCTTCAGCGATGAGTACTTGGTGAACTTTCTTGCCTTCGGCCGACGTTTGCGGCGTAACCAGCATCATACCGATGATCTGCTCGGCGCGCTCGCGAACCTCGTCCAGGTTCTTGGCGAGCTTTACACCGCCGCCCTTCCCGCGACCACCTGCGTGAACTTGGGCCTTCACGACGTGCCAACCGGATCCGGTTTGCTCGGTCAATTGCTTCGCGGCCGCTACGGCCTCGTCGGGAGTTGTCGCGACGATTCCGCGTTGAATGCGCACCCCGTAGGAAGCGAGAATTTCTTTGCCTTGGTATTCGTGAAGGTTCATAGTCGAAAAATTTCTTAGGTTGCGAACAGACGCGGCAAAAGTACGCTCCACGGGGCGGAATTCAGCCCTACTTTTGAGCCATGCCGCCACTAATTCTCGCAGAAAATATTGCCAAAAGCTATGGGGACCTCGCCGTTCTCAAGGGAGTCGATTTCTCGCTTGAAGCACGTGAATTTGTGGCGATTACCGGGGCAAGTGGCTCGGGTAAGTCGACGTTACTGCACATTCTCGCAGGTCTTGACCAGCCGGACAGCGGAACCCTGTCGTTCAACGGAAGCCCGTACCCGCGAACCGGTTCTGCGCTGGAACGATTTCGAAACCAGAGCCTTGGGCTCGTGTTTCAGTTTCACCACCTGATGCCGGAACTCACAGCGCTTGAGAATATTTTGCTGCCTGCAGCCATCGCCGGAACGGCAAATGCCGAAGCAACCGACCGCGCGAGGGCCATCGCCGAACGGCTGGACGTGGCCCACCGCCTCACCCACCGCCCGGACGAACTTAGCGGCGGAGAGCAGCAGCGCATTGCCATCGCCCGTGCGCTCATCAATCAACCCCAGGTCGTTTTAGCTGACGAACCGTCAGGGAACTTGGACCGCGAGCGATCCGAAGAACTGTACCACCTTTTGGATGAGGCGCGCAGCAAGTGGAACGTAGCTGTGGTTGTGGTTACCCACGCCGACGGGCTTGCCGCCCGGGCAGATCGCCGGCTGCACTTGCGCGACGGCCGATGGTAGCCGACCTCTTACTGGAATGGGCAGACCGCATTGAACATCCAGACTTTATCGCGCTCGACCCGCTATCATTGCCCCGGCGATTTGCCGACGACCCCGCTAGTGCAGAATTAGTGGGCTTTATGACCGCTACCATTGCCTGGGGCAGCCGAACGTCCATTATTAAGTCGGCCGAACGCGCCTTTGCCAGAATGGGCGAGCACCCAGTGCAGTGGTTACTTGAAGCCGACGACGCGGACCTCACGGCACTTCCCTGGCGGCACCGCACTTTGATGGCTGAGGACGCCTACATCTTGCTCAAGGGGCTTCAGCGCGGATTTCGCGAACATGGATCCCTCGCCCCGTGGTTTGTACCTCGCGCGGGCGAGTCCAGTTACGGGCCCGCCATCGACCGATCGCGCGCTGAGATTCTCGGCGCCCACATCCACAGCCGAACGGCCAAGCATTTTGCGAGTCCTGCTGCGGGTTCGGCAGCCAAACGGCTTCATTTGTTTTTGCGGTGGATGGTTCGGCCCGCCACTCGAGGGGTTGACCTCGGAATTTGGTCGCACTTGCCCAAAAACATCTTGAGTTGCCCGCTCGACGTACATACGGGACGGGTGGCTCGCGGATTGGGCCTCCTTCACCGCACTTCAGACGACGCACGGGCCGTTCACGAACTGGATCATGCACTTCGCCAAATAGACCCCGAGGACCCCGCAAGACTGGACTTTGCCCTGTTTGGATTGGGGCTTGAGGCCCCCGAACTTTGGCAGAATGGCTAGCCTCGCCGAACGCATGCGCCCTAAGTCCCTGACGGAATACGTCGGGCAAACCCACATTGTCGGGCCCAAGGGCGCATTGCGACCCGCGCTCGAGGCGGGACGACTGCCATCGCTACTCTTTTGGGGTCCGCCAGGTGTAGGTAAAACGAGCTTGGCCCAACTCCTTGCACAGCATGTATCCCTGCCCTTCTCAACCCTTAGCGCGGTGTCGGCGGGCGTCAAGGACGTGCGCGACGAGATTGCACGGGCGGAATCCGACCGAATGTTTGCCCCCAACGGCCGGATGCTTTTTATCGATGAGATTCACCGCTTCAACAAAGGACAGCAAGATGCCCTGCTCGGCGCGGTCGAGCGCGGCAGCATCACGCTCGTGGGGGCAACCACTGAAAATCCGAGTTTTGAAGTCAACGCCGCACTCCTTTCGCGATGCCAACTATTTGTACTTCAGTCGCTTTCAAACGATGACTTGAAGGCTCTTGGTGAACGTGCGACGGCTAATGATCCTGAACTCAAGCAGTACGGAATCCAGCACATCGAATGGGATGCACTTACGCCCCTCGGCGGCGGAGATGCTCGCCGCTTTCTCAATTTGCTGGAATCCCTCGCGCTGGCCGCGCACCACGACGGCGTACACGAACTCACCGCTGAGTGGATTGCCGAAAACGCACCACGTGCCGCAGTTCGCTACGACCGAGCCGGCGACATGCACTACGACATTGCGAGCGCGATGATCAAGTCGATTCGCGGAAGCGACCCTCAGGCGGCGGTTTATTGGCTCGCCCGCATGATTTCAGGCGGTGAAAAGCCGGAATTCATTGCACGTCGCCTCCTCATTGCGGCTGCAGAAGACATTGGATTGGCCCACCCCAACGCGATGGTCGTAGCGAACGCCTGCGCCCAGGCGGTGGAGCGACTTGGGTTTCCGGAAGCGCGGATTCCGCTTGCGGAATGCGCCATTTACTTAGCCTGCAGCCCGAAAAGCAATTCCGCCTACCTGGCCATTGATGCCGCGTTGGCCGAAGTACAGCGAAGTGGGGACCTCCCTGTGCCGTTTCACCTGCGCAACGCGCCGACGCAAACTATGAAAAAGCTGGGATTTGGTGCGGATTACCAGTACCCGCACGACTTCACTGGGAGCTTTGTGTCCCAGAACTACCTTCCGGATGGGCTGCGCGACGCCACGTGGTTTACGCCTGGCGAGAATGCCACAGAGGCCAAAATTGCCGAGTTTTTGGCAGCCCGTTGGGGCGAACAAAGCCGCCCTTAAAGAACCAGTAGTTCGGTGCGCCGGTTGCGTGCACGTCCTTGCTCGCTGTCGTTGGAATCGACAGGTTTGGTCATTCCAAATCCATTGAATTCAAGACGATTGGATTGAATTCCTTGAAGTATTAGTTCTCGGTAAACTCCTTCAGCACGGCGGCGCGAAAGATCGAGGTTGTAGGCCGCAGAACCCTGGTTGTCGGTGTGCCCTTGGATCTGAACCCGTACACTGGGATTCGCCTTGAGCCACGCCGCCAGACTTTGGAGTTCAGGGCGGGATTCAGGCAGCAGCACATCAGAGTCGGTCGCGAAGTAGACGTTCTCAAGGCGCGTGCGCTGTCCTGACTTGATGGGATCCAGCCACAAAGTGTCGGTGCGTGCGTCCGCAGCACGCTCACCCAAAATCTTTCGTTCGCTGAGCAGCTGGTAGCCCGGTGCTTGGATTTGAAATCCACGGGGACTCCCCAGCGGAAGCGCAACCTGGTAGTTGGGGCCCTGGTGGGCTATTGTTGCGGAACGCTCGGGGTCCGAAATGCTCCACTGGCTTTGAGGGACGGGGCGTCCGGTGGCGCGGTCAGCCACCCACACGGTCCACCACAAAATGGGCGTTGGCTGGTAGGCCTGCGGAAGGCTAAGTTGGTACAAGTCTACACGTTCTGCGCCCTGGTACATTCCGCCGCGGGCCAAGAATGCTTCTGATCCGTCAGGGCGCACCACCAGTCCAAAGTTGTCGAGGTGGTCGTTCAGTGGGTACGCGAGGTTCAGGGGTGCCGACCAGGTGGTGTCGCTCAGTCGGCGGGACAGAAAGATGTCGGTTCCGCCCAAGCCCAAATGGCCGTCAGAGGCAAAGTATAGGCTGCGCCCGTCAGCGTGCAAAAAGGGCGTAGACTCCATGCCGGGCGTATTAATCGTGGAGGGAAGCGGCCGAACGTCGACCCAGCGACCCTCGCGCAGTTCGGCCCGCCAAATGTTGGCATTGCCTTGACCCTGACGCGATTCACGCACAAAAAAGAGCTCGCGACCGTCGGCAGACAGGCAGGGCTGGGACTCCCACTGGGTGGTGTTGATTGCGGGCCCGGCGTTTTGGGCCTCAGACCAGGTTCCGTCAGGACGGCGCAGGCTGAAGTAAATATCGCAGGATCCGTAGCCGTCGCCACGCTCGCAGGCGGCGAACGCCATGACCCGCTGGTCCCCGCGAATGCTTACAGCTCCTTCGTTCCCTCGGGTATTTAAGCTTCCGGGTAGCGGCTGGGCGGTGCCCCAATCACCCAAGGTGCGCTGGCTCGCAAGAATCACCTCGTCACTTTGTTCGGAACGTTGGCGTGCCGTAAAGTACAGCGTCGCGTTGTCGCCCGAAATGCTTGGAAAATAGTTCATATCCAAGCGATTGACTGAGTCACTCAAGCGGCGAAATGCGTAATCTTCAGGGCGCAGCACCGCCGACTGGGCAAAGCGCGCCGAAGCTCGAATTTTTTCGGCCTCAGCCCTTTGGATTCCGGGCGTTTTGGGCAGCTCGAGGTAGGCCGTTGCTGCCGAATCGGCATGGGCGTACCAGCCTTGGTTCATGGCGTTGTGCATCCAGCGAAACATAGACTGGCGTTCGGCCCCCACAGCGGCTCCGCGTACAAACGCCTGGCGCGCTTTATCCGCATCCAAAGGGGCGAACGCAGAATACGCCTCTCCCAACCCTACCCACGCAGCGGCGTAGGTGGGACTCGATGAGGTTAGTTTTTCAAGTGCAGCTCGCGCCTTTTCTACCTGGGGCGGACTGCTTCGCAGAAGCTCCATGGCCTTCTGAAAGCGCTGAACCTCAGACTTCGACTGCCCGAATACGGCACCCGCAGCTGAAAGCCCAATAATCAGCAAAATCACTCGCTTCATTGGCTGCAAGGTACGCGGCGAAAACCTACCTTTGCCCTTTGGTCCCACGACCCCATGTCTGAAACACAGCTCGACCACGTACGTGACGTTTTCACCCGCTACCTCATCGATCGAGGGCAGCGCAAGACTCCTGAACGCTATGCTATTCTGAGCGAAGTCTACGCCCAAGACGGCCACTTCGACGTCGAGACGCTCTACGCCAGCATGAAGGCCAAAAACTACCGCGTGAGCCGAGCGACGCTCTACAACACGATGGACCTGCTGCTCGAATGCGGGCTCGTTCGGCGCCACCAGTTCGCGACCAACCAAG
>JBDLUG010000111.1:0-5375 GCA_039805405.1 Bacteroidota bacterium | reverse complement strand
GTCATGAAGCGGAGCCGCGGTGCGGCCGACCCCAAAGTCACGACAGAGCTCCTCAAAAATCAACTCGATCAATAATCCCCCACCCCGCCATGAACAAACTTTGGCTTAGCGCTCCTGCGCTCTTTTTAGCTGCCTGTACCGGCGGCGACCTCGTACCTGTTGAACTCCAAGTTGCCGGAGCCAAAGAGGTCATTGTCTACCGCATCGATCCCGACCGCCTTTACCCATGGGATACCGTGCAGCTGGCCGATGGCGTGCTTGACATCGAGCTCCCCCTCGACAGTTCAGGCAGTACCTTTTATGCATTTTCGTTTGACAACAACGGCAGCCTGCGCCTCGGAATCGAACGCGGCGACGACATCGAGGGCGAAGTAAGCGTGACCAACAACATTACCACCTACAGCCTTAGCGGATCACCACTGTCAGAGCGGCTCTTGGCCCACTACCAGCCACTCCGCCACTCTGCTATGCTTATGGACAGCCTCGACGCAGAAGCCCAAACCTACCAAGGTCTGCCTGACGTTGCAGAGAAGAACGCCCTTCTGTTTGCGCGCTACCAAGCGCGTGTCGAGAAGCACCGCAAGGACCTCGAGGCCATGATTACCGAAGACCCCGCGTCACTCGCCAACATCTTCGCGATCTACCAATCGGTCGGAAACTACCCCCTGTTTAACCCCGATCAGGACGCTGAATTGATTCGCACTACCGCGGATGCCATGAGCGAAGCCCATCCGAACCACCCCATTTTGCAGATCTTTATCCAGAGCGCAGTGCGGTAATCCCCCGCTTTCTAGTTATGTGAACCGTGGCCTGAGGGCTGCGGTTTTTTTTTGCTCCCTGGCGAGGTTAGCTGAGATTAGCTCGTTGGCTTTTGGCGCTGCGCGGCTAGGGCCGCTGCGCAGCTGGGTCCGCTTCGCAGCTAGGGCCGCCGCGCAGCTGGGACCGCCGTGCGGCCAAATATTCCCAAACGGATATTTTACCCAACAGTTTGATTTATATATACATAGTCGTTTCGAGAAATTCGAGAAAAAGTAAAATCCGGTTATAACCGAACAGGTTGTTGCGCTTCGCGATCGGGCCGCTGCGCGGCTAGGGCTGCTTCGCAGTCCCAAAGGCTGGTTACTAAACTGATTACTGTCATCGTGCTCACCAACGAGCCAACCTTGCTAGCCTTGCCAACGAGCCAACCTTGCCAACGAGCCAACAAAAAAGGGCCGCCTCACGGCAGCCCCTTTGGTATGTGGTGGCGAAGGGTACTAGCGCTTCATAAAGATTTCGCTGATCGCCTGTCCGCCCTGAGTGCGGGTCAGGACGTACTGGCCTTTAGCAAGGTTGCTTACCTGAACGGGCACTGCAGTCAAGCCGTTGGTGGTCTTCATGTCGATTCGGCGCACCAGGCGGCCATCCATGGTGCGGATGGTCAGGGTAACCGATCCTTCACCCACAGGAACGCGCACGACGTCAGAAGCTGGGTTCGGGAACAAACCGAGGGACTCCTTGTCGAGGCGCGCCTCAGGCTCGTTGCTGCCCAACGGGCGGTTCACGCTGGTGGTGGTGGTTTGGAACCAACCACGTCCGTGTGTTGCGATGAACACATCACCCTCTGTCGGAGACGAAATTGGATTGTTCGGGTCGTAGTTGAAGTCCGTGCGGTACTGCTCGATTTCAAAGACCGGAACACGGGCCATTCCGTTGTTCTCTTCAGTGTAGCTCGGAGTCGCGGAATTGATGTTGTCGGTCATGAACATACCCCACTCACTGCCCACAAAGAGGCGGTTCGGGTTGCCCTTGTCGAACGACACCGAGTAGCATGGGAACATCGGGAGGTCTCCCTGCTTGTTGGCAAACGATGGAACTGCAGACAGTGCGTTCGTCGAGACGTAGACGTAGGCTGTGTTGCCGTAGTTACCCACAGAAACTGCGACGCGGTTGGGATCGTTGGGGTCCACATCGATTCCGGTCACGACTCGGCCGTTCCAGTTTCCGATTTGGGTTACCGTGAGGACTGAACTCGCGGAATCAACCCAGGCTTGATTGAGCTTGCGAGCTGCAAGTAGGTTAGAGATACGGAACAGGCGGCCGCTCGTCGTAGAAACGAAGAGGTGGTTTCCGTCTGCTGAAATCTTCATGTAGTGCGGAGTCACGTTGCTACCCAAGTGGGCGATTTGCCACCATTCTGGGGTCTTGCTGAAGTCGTGTACGTCGCGCGTCATGAATACTCCGCCCATCTTTGGAACGGTCGCTGTAGACTGCGAAGTCAGACCCACAAAGAACATCGACTGAATGGGATCCTGAACTTTAAACTCATCGCCTACATCGAGACGGCTTGTAGTGGTTGCGCGAACGGGGAGCGCTCCGATTGCCGACTTGAGCGTCAACGATGAGTTCGCAGGTAGGTACACGTCGCACGTCACGATCACTTCTGCAATGGGCGGAGAACTGAAGGTGATGTCGAAGTAGGCAGAATCCGCATAGAACACACCCGTGGCATCTCCCGAAATGATTCCGTTTGCGTTGGCCGTCGCCGTCAAGGCACCTGCTGTGATTTGCAGCGTGCTTGGGATAAACTCAGCTGCGGGCTGGTTGTGGTTGATCTTGCCCTTGAAGACGCGCTTGATTCCGTCACCAAAGCCCATTGAACGAATGCCGGGGAGCAATTCGAACGAAACCGAATCCTGCGACTGAAGGTCGTTGGTCGTCTCCCAAAGCTCGAACGGCATCATCCAGTTGGAGTAAGGAAGTCCGTTGGTGCGGGTCTGCGTGAGCAGGGCATTCGAGAAGGTTGACCAACCCTCACCTTCGTCGTCAGAACGGTAGAAGTTTCCGTTTTGGGTCTCAGCAAACATCACTTTGGGGTTGAGCCACGAGATATCGCTGTGTCCGCCGTCACCACCAAACAACTTCTTCACGCCATGGGGTGAAACGCTGGTGTAGTCGAGGTAGCTGGTACCGTTGTCTTGGCAACCGCCCAAAAGTTTTCGGTCCTTGCCGACACCAAAACCGAAGTACTGGTAGGTATTGTACCCAAGGTTGCGCTCAAACCACGTAGCACCGTGGTTGTTTGACTTAAATACGCCACCGTCGTTCGAGGTGAAGATCACATCGGGGTTCTTGGGATCCACGATGAGTTCGTGGCTGTCTGCGTGCAGGTAGAATGGGTTGCCGGCAAAGTCGTTCAAGGTCGAAGCCTGAACCCATCCGCCCGTAGCAGACCACTGCCACATCGTGATTCCGCCCAACCACACAAAATCTTTGTCTTTAGCACTTACAGTCAGCACCAAATCGAAGATGCCTTGGCAGTACACATCGGCACCAACACCGTTGCAGAGTGGGTCAAAGTTGGCGCCCTTCTGGCCAATTTTAGACCAAGTGCTGCCACCGTCAGTAGAACGGTAGACCGCTGCAAGCGCAGAACCGTTGGTCTGCACACAGTAGACGTAGTTGTCGTCCTGCGGGCTCACTGAATAGCGAATGCGGCCTCCGGCTCGGCGCGGAAGCGATGTGGACGTCACGATGGGCGCTGAAACCTCGGTGAACGTGGCTCCGTCGGTAGACTTCATGGTGCGACCTGCCTGGTTCACGTAGATTGTTCCCGCGGCTGAAAGCGCGAAGTCGGTGATGCTGCCGCTGAGAAGCTGCGTCCACGTTGCACCGCCGTCGGTCGTCTTCATGAATCCGCCGTTGGTAGCAGCAAAAATCGTGTTGGCGTCGGTCGGGTGTGCTTCGATGTCGGCAACTGCCGTCCACGCCGCACTCGCAGAATTGCTCGCTGGCAAGGTGCTTGCCAACTGTACGAAGTTTACTCCGTCGGTTGACTTGTAGACCCCGCGGCCTGCGAAGTTGGGGGTTGTGTTGTGACCTGTTCCGCCGTATCCAAGCCAAATTTCACCGGTTCCGTAGTAAATGTCCCCGTTAGCCGCCTGGCAGATACTGCCGATTGCCTGATTAGCACCCGGATCACTGACCACATTCCAGCTTGCTCCGCCATTGGTTGAACGGTACAAACCGCCACCGACCGAGCCAGCATAGATGTTGTTTGAATTGTTACGGTCTACCAGCAGCGAACGTGTTCGGCCACCGTGGTTGTCTGGGCCACGTGTTTCCCAGTTGAGGGTATTGGTCTTTTGTGCGGTCTGAATGAGTTGCGCCCACGCAGACTGAACGGCGGCAGGGTCAATTTCTCCAGTAACTTGGTTGGCGCGGAGCATGTGCAAGTACTCATTATAGCCTGCGAAGCGACCTTGGGCGTGCTCGTCGCGGAATTGATACTGGCGCTCTGAAGGTTGCGCATCCCAGGTGAGGACTGCGGTTCCAGCAAGAAGTAAAGCCGATCCTGAAACTAGGGCGGCGAGGCGGGTACGGTTCATTGTCATACGGTTTCGAAACAGAATGCTAAAAATAAGGTAAAGATGGCTTAATGCACATGCCGTTCGGCGTGGTACGACGAACGAACGAGCGGACTGCTCTCCACATGGCGAAATCCGAGGGTCCGAGCATAGGCTCCGAGGCGCTCAAACTCTTCGGGTTCAACAAATCGCTGTACGGGTAAGTGGCGCGCAGAAGGCTGTAAATACTGGCCTAATGTGACTACATCGACTCCCACCGAACGGACCTCGTCCAGGGTTTGGTACAGCTCGTCTTCGGTTTCGCCAAGGCCAAGCATAATGCCGGTTTTCGTGCGGTTGACTCCGTTTGCCTTGAGGTAGCGAAGTACTTCGAGCGAACGGTCGTACTGGGCCTGGATGCGAACTTGACGCGTCAGTCGGCGCACGGTTTCCATGTTGTGGCTCACCACTTCGGGTGCGGCCTCGACGATGCGGTCAATTTGGTCGGTGATTCCGCGAAAGTCGGGAATCAGGGTCTCCATGGTGGTTCCGGGAGAAAGGCGGCGCACGGCAGCGACGGTTTCGGCCCAAATGATGGACCCGCCGTCAGCTAGGTCGTCGCGGTCCACACTTGTAAGTACGGCATGCTTGATCTTCATGCGCTGAATCGAACGCGCCACGCGGTCGGGCTCGTCCCAGTCCACGGGCAACGGGCGCCCAGTGGCCACGTTGCAGAATCCACACGAACGCGTGCAGATGTTGCCCAAAATCATGAAGGTCGCAGTGCCCTCGCCCCAGCATTCGCCCATGTTCGGGCAGCGTCCCGACTCACAAATCGTGTGGAGCTTGTACTGGTCCACGACGTTGCGCACGGCGCGGTAGTTCGTGCCTGTGGGCAGCTTGACGCGCAGCCAATTGGGCTTGCGCACGGGCGTTGGGTTCGAATTTGATGCTTCCATGAATGATAGTGTAACGCGCGGAACCGAGTTCAGTTCAGTGAATCGATCCACCCGGCGTCGATTCCAAAGTGGCTTTGGTGCAGTACGCTGC
>JBDLUG010000110.1:0-5417 GCA_039805405.1 Bacteroidota bacterium | reverse complement strand
CTTCGTACGTCAACATCGGGGCCTACGTGGGCCCGCGCACCATGGTCGATACATGGGCCACGGTCGGCAGCTGCGCCCAAATCGGCGCCGACGTCCACCTCTCGGGCGGAGTCGGTATCGGAGGCGTGCTTGAACCCCTACAGGCCGCACCGGTGATTATCGAAGACGGCGCGTTCATCGGTTCGCGGTGCATTGTCGTCGAAGGCGTCCGCGTGGGACGCGAAGCGGTGCTGGGCGCCAACGTGGTCTTGACCGCATCGACTAAAATTATCGACGTAACAGGTGCGGAACCCGTGGAGTACCGCGGCTACGTTCCGGAGCGCAGCGTGGTGATTCCGGGCAGTATACCCAAAGAATTTGGGGCCGGAACCTACCAAGTCCCCTGCGCCCTGATCATCGGTCAGCGCAAGGCGAGCACCGACCAAAAGACGTCACTCAACGACGCGCTGCGCGAATTTCAAGTGGCGGTATAAATGGCAGAATCCTATGCATCGTGGATCGACCACCCGCTGTTTCAAGCGGTAGGTTCTGCTGCCGACGAACTCGGCCTGACCTGCTACGTCGTGGGCGGCTGGGTGCGCGACCGCTTGATGAACCGCAAGAATTCTAAGGACGTAGACTTTGTCGTCGTAGGGGATGCCTTGGCGGTCGCCAAGGTCGCTGCAACCGCACTTAAGGCGGGTAAAGTGGCGGTCTACCAAAATTTTGGCACGGCCCAATTCACGTGGCACGGTTGGCAAATTGAATTTGTGCAGGCCCGAACCGAAAGCTACCGAAGCGAGTCGCGCAAGCCTACGGTTCAGCCCGGATCCCTTGAGGACGACCAGCGCCGTCGCGACTTCAGCATTAACGCGATGGCCGTGGGCGTGCACCGCGCCGCCTGGGGCGAGTTGCTGGATCCTTTTGGCGGCCGCGAAGACCTTGAGGCCAAAGTGCTGCGTACTCCGCTTGAACCAAGTGAAACGTTTAGCGACGACCCGTTGCGCATTTTGCGCGGACTTCGATTCGCCAGCCAACTCGGATTTGCCCTCGACGAGGCCACATTCGAAGGCATGAAGGCCACGGCTGACCGGCTGGCCATTTTGTCGCCCGAGCGCATCCAGACCGAGTTGCTCAAAATCCTCGAAAGCCCCAAACCCTCAGTGGGCCTGGGCCTGATGTACCAGTGCGGCGCCATGGAGGTACTCTTGCCCGAGGTCGCAGCCCTTGCCGGCGTCGACGAGGTCGAAGGCCACCTGCACAAAGACAATTTTTGGCACACTCTTGAGGTGGTCGACAATACGGCGGCGCAGTCCGAAAACGTGTGGCTGCGCCTCGCGGCCCTACTGCACGACATCGGCAAGCCTCCGACCAAAAAGTTTTTAAAGGGCACGGGCTGGACGTTTCACGGGCACGAGTTCCTCGGGGGCAAAATGGCCAAAAAGCTCTTCAGACGCCTCTCGTTGCCGCTGGACGCCCGAATGGACTATGTGGTGAAGCTGATCCAAATGAGTTCGCGCCCGATTGCGGTCGTAAGCGATTCCGCCACCGACAGTGCCGTGCGCCGGCTGCTGTTTGATGCGGGCGAAGACATCGAAGATTTGATGATTTTGTGCTCGAGCGACATCACCACCAAAAATCCGCGCAAAAAGACGCGCTACCTGGCCAACTACGAGCATGTAAGGGCCAAAATGGCCGAAGTAGAGGCCCGCGACCACCTGCGCAACTGGCAGCCGCCGATCGACGGAAGCCAGCTGATGAGCTGGTTTGACCTGCCCCCCGGGCCCATGGTGGGCCAAATGAAAACCGCCGTGCGCGAGGCTATTCTCGACGGCGCGATTCCCAATACCTTTGACGATGCCAAGGCCTTTGTAACGGCTTGGGCTGCTGAACACGGAATTCCATTGAAATCATGAGCACCACGGTTGTACGCGCCATTTTGAACACCGAAGAGGACATCTTTCGCGATGTGGCCATCTCGTCATCTGCCACGCTGGAGCAGGCGCACCATGCGATTGCCGCGGCATTTAAATTGAATCCCGGCCAAATGGCCTCGTTCTACCGCACCGACGCTGAATGGAACCAGGGCGACGAAATCCCCTTGATGTCCATGGACCCAGCTGTCGGGCCCAGTATGGCCGACCTCAGCGTGGGTGAAGTACTCGGTGCTCCGGGCCAGCGGCTACTTTTTGTGTACGACTTTCTCGAAATGTGGAGCTTCCTCGTCGAGTTCGTGCGCCACGAAGACCGCGAATGCGGCGACCCCGAAGTGGTGCTTTCGTACGGAGTTCGCCCCGAAACTGCCCCTGAACTGCAGTACGGAGGTGACGGCATGGGCGGCAGCCTTGACGACGACTTTGATGAAGACGACGACGAGTACGGATTCGACGAAGACGACCTCGCCGACGGCTACTCTTCTTCTGAAGAGTGGTGAAACTCGACCGCGTCGATGGCGCGAATCGGTAGTTCCTCGCCGTTTTTAAAGACCACTTTGTCTTCGGTGCAGGCCCACAGGGTAGTGTGAATGGCGAAGTGCCCCTCTTTTGCAGTTACATAAATCGTTACTTTGCGCTCCTCAACATTGCCCTCAAAGGTGGCCTTGTGCAGCAGCTTCCACCGGGCTTGGCGCAGCTCTTCGTCAGGTTGCACGTCGCCTTGCTCAAAATGCAATCCGCTCAAATCCTGCCGCTCAATAAGGCGGTAGGCCGATCGATTGTGAGGTTGCGCCACAAACTGCATTCTTAAATATACGGAATTTTCGATTGCTACCTTCGCATCATGAAATCCGAGCCCGCCATTTGGATGCTTCACGGCCCGACCGCGTCGGGCAAAACCGCGTTGGCAATTGAGTTGGCACAGTTTCTCGGAACCGAGGTCATCAACTGCGACGCCCGGCAGGTGTACCACGAGCTCAATATTGGTGTTGCGCGCCCCAGCGCCGCGGAACGCGCGGCGGTTCCGCACCACGGAATCGGGAGCCACAGCATTCACGAGCCCCTTACCGCGGCGAGCTACGCGGAATGGGCCGAACCCGTGCTGCGCGACGTGATCGCCCGAACCGGAAGTGCCGTCGTCGCCGGCGGATCCGGACTCTACGCGATGGCCCTGCTCGAAGGGCTTGACCCCATGCCCCCCGCCGACCCCGCGCTGCGTGCCGAGCTCGAAGAACGCTGGGCTGCGGACCCTTTAGCACTTGCGGCCGAACTGCAGCGTGCGGACCCTGTGTACGCCGCGACCGCCGACCTGCAGAATGCCCGTCGTGTCGTGCGCGCCCTTGAAGTCATCGCCTTGACCGGCACCCCCTACTCGCAGCAGCGCCGCGGATCGGTTTCGCGCGCGTGGCCCCTACCCGTCCTCGAAGTCGTACTCAACGCGCCCATGGACTGGCTCGAACCCCGGATCGCCCAGCGCAGCCGCCAAATGATGGCCGACGGACTGCGCGACGAAGCGTTGGGCCTGCAGCAGTGGGCGCATCTCACCCCGCTGCACACGGTGGGCTACCGTGAATTTTATGAGCCCGGAGCCCCGGTGCACGACGACGCGCAGATGGCAGACCGGATTTCGCTGCGCACCCGGCAGTACGCCAAGCGCCAAAAAACCTGGCTCGCCAAGCGCACTGAAGCCCTGCAGATTCCTGCAGCCGACGCCTGGAACTACCTTCGCACCCATGGTCGTGCGTAAGCTGCTGGTTCCGATTTCGTGGGTGTACGCGCTCGGCGCATGGCTGCACGCGGCCTGGTACCGGTGGCGGATCCGCACGCCCTACCAACCGCAAATCGCCACGTTGGCGGTGGGCAACCTTCACATGGGCGGAACCGGCAAAACACCGCTCAGCCTCTGGCTCATGGAACAGCTTCACTTTAAGGTGGATCCCGTGTACTACCTGAGCCGAGGTTACGGCCGTCGCACCAAAGACGTGCGTGAGGTTCAGCTCGAAGACCTTCCGCAGGATGTCGGCGACGAAGCGCTCATGGTACGCCAGCACTTTGGGCACAGTACCGACGTTCACGTCGTCGTCGCCCAGCAGCGGGCCGACGCCCTTCGCGAAATGGGACGCCACGGAGTCGTTGTGCTCGACGACGCCTTTCAGCACCGCGGAGTCCAAACTGCCCTCAATCTGCTGGTTTGCCCCTTCGGACAGTGGTACACCGAAGATCATGTAGTCCCGGCAGGACGCCTGCGCGAGCATCCATCTGCCGCCCGGCGTGCCCATGCCGTGGTCGTCACGCGCTGCCCGGGCCCAGTGGATCCGTTGACGCGCCTTGACATTCGTGCGAAGCTCGACTTGCGGCCCGAGCAAGAGCTCTTTTGCAGTTGGGAACGCTACGGCGACCCCCTCCCCCAGTGGGATGCCCCCGCCTGGGAATCCGGCACGACCCTCAACGCTTTGGCCCTTTGCGGAATCGGCCAACCCGCCGTGTTTTTGGCAGGGGTCCGAAGGCTGGTTCCGATGGCCGAGGCCATGGTGCTGGCCGACCACGAGCCCTACCGTCCTTCAGTGGTGAAGTCCATCGCCCAAAAGTGCCGCGAGCAGGGTATTACGTGCATCGTGACCACCAAAAAAGACCGTGCCCGAATGGGTGCTAAGCCCCAAAAATGGGCGGGGATTTCGGTATACGTGCTTCCGCACGAAATCGTGCTCGACGACGACGGACCCCGACTGCTGAAATGGCTCGAGCGGGAATGGAAGGCCCGTGGGTTCCGCGTACCTTTGTCGGCATGACGCACAAGGGCTACGAGGCCGTTATTGGCCTAGAGGTACACGTTCAGCTGAGCACCAAGAGTAAGGCTTATGCCGGTGAGGGCTACGACTACGGTGGTGCTCCCAACACTCAGGTAAGTCCGGTTTCGCTGGGTTTGCCCGGAGCGCTTCCGCGCGCAAACTGGGGAGTAGTGACCGCCGCAACCCGTTTGGGGCTCGCTCTGGGCTGCACGATTCGCGAGTACAACGAGTACGCACGCAAGAACTACTTCTACCCTGACCTCACCAAGGGCTACCAGATCACGCAGCACGAGACTCCGATCTGCAACGGCGGAGCCGTGGCCATCGAGACCTCTGCAGGGCCCAAGTCGATCGGCCTCACCCGAATTCACATGGAAGAGGACACGGGTAAGTCCATCCACGACCTCGACCCCTTTCACACCTTGCTCGATTTTAACCGCGCGGGGGTTCCGCTGCTCGAAATCGTGTCGGAGCCCGACCTGCGCAACGGCGAAGAAGCATACGCCTACCTGTCTGAGATTCGCCAGCTCGTGCGCTACCTCGATATTTCTGACGGCAATATGGAAGAGGGGTCGCTGCGCTGCGACGTCAACATTTCGGTGCGTCCTGTGGGCCGCGAAGCCTTTGGGACCAAAGTTGAGGTCAAGAATTTGAACTCCTTTAGGCACGTTCAGAAGGCCATCGACTTTGAGTTTCAGCGCCAAGTGGCCGCCGT
>JBDLUG010000109.1:0-5464 GCA_039805405.1 Bacteroidota bacterium | reverse complement strand
TGAAGTTCGTGGCCAACAAGCGCCTGATCGACGTCGACCACGTGGAATTCGCCAACATTGAAGAGGCCCAAATCAGCCCGCTTGCCGCGGCGCTGTTCAATTTTCCGTTCGTCAAGAACGTGTTCATCTCGACGAATTTCATTGCGGTCGAGAAGTTCAACGTGGTCGAATGGGACGCCGTGACCCAAGAACTTCGTCAGTTCATCTTGGCGCACATTCAAGAGGGCAAGGCAGTGCTGACAGCGGTTCCAGCCCCGAAGGCTGTCGCCAATGCGGACGCGTCGGACGATGTTGCAGCCTACGCCGAGGACGGAATCGAGTCTCGCATCATCGAGATTCTTGAAGAGTACGTCAAGCCTGCGGTGGCCCAAGACGGTGGCAACATCGTGTTCGCGGGCTACGAGAACAAAATTGTGAAAGTCCAACTCCAAGGCGCCTGTGCGGGTTGCCCTTCGAGCACCCTTACGCTGCAGCAGGGAATCAAGAACATTTTGCAGCGCATGCTGCCTACGCTAGTCGACGACGTCGTTCCGGCGTAAATTCGGGCATGGAACCCCTGATTTTGCCCGTGCGCGGGCTGCATCCCCAGATTCCCGAGTCGACATTTTTGGCGCCCAACTGCACCGTGGTGGGCGACGTGTCGATGGGCGAGGGCTGTTCTATATGGTTCAACGCGGTGGTGCGCGGCGACGTCAACTTCATTCGCATCGGCAACGAGGTCAACATTCAGGACGGCGCGGTCATTCACGGAACCTACCAAAAGCACGGAACCACGATTGGCAACCAAGTGAGCATTGGCCACGGTGCGACGGTACACGGCTGCACGCTGCACGATCGGGTCCTCATCGGAATGGGCGCCATCGTCATGGACCGCTGCGTCGTCGAGTCGGGCAGCATCGTCGCGGCGGGTGCGGTACTGACCGAAGGCACGCATGTGCCGGCGGGTTCGGTATTTGCTGGGGTTCCGGCCAAAAAAGTCAAGGACATCACGCCCGAACTCATGGCGGGCGAGGTCGAACGCATTGCCAAAAACTACGGAATCTACGCGTCCTGGCTCAAGCCCGGCGCCGAAGAGCCGCGTTAAGCGATTAAACTGAATATGGAATACCTACTGTACTACCTGCTTTTAAACCTTTACGGAGCCGCAATTACCTGGCGCTTTTTTAAGGCGGCCGGAATTCCCACCTGGAAGGCCTTCGTGCCCGTGTACCGCACCTACGTGTGGACCCAAGTCGCTGACCGACCCTGGTGGTGGACGATTTTGGCCTACATCCCCGTCGTCGACAACGCGATGGCCTTGGTGCTGGCCTACGAAACGCTGCACATGTTCGGCTTTCGCCAAAACAAGCACATTTTCTTGACGGCAGCCACGGGCGGACTCTACCTGGGTTACCTGAACTACACAGCCAAGCTCGAGCGCGGTACCCGCAGCAACGACGAGATTCGCCGCCGCATGCCCCTGTGGGTGAACCACGTGCTGTGGGCGGTGGTTGCGGCCGGAACCATCCGCATGATGACGTTTGAAGCGTTTAACATTCCGACCTCGTCGATGGAAAAGTCGCTGATGGTGGGCGACTACCTGGTGGTGAGCAAGGTGGCCTACGGCCTGCGCATGCCGAATACGCCCCTGAGTATTCCGCTGATGCACAACGTGGTACCGTTTGCCAACGTGCCGAGCTACTTAACGTGGATCCAGCTGCCCTACCTGCGCCTACCTGGCCTTGCCAGCGTGGAGCGCGGAGATGCAGTGGTGTTCAACTTTCCTCAAGACCCCGGTCGCCCTGCCGACAAGAAGGACCACTACGTGAAGCGCTGCATGGGGGTTCCGGGCGACACGCTCGAGGTGCGCCACAGCCAAGTCTACGTGGACCGCAAGGCGGTAGAGTTCCCCGATCGGAGCAACGCACAGTTCAGCTACTACGTCCGTACGCTTCCGGGCCAAGGGTTCAGCGCGCGCCAGCTTAAAAAAGATTTTGACATCAACTACGTCACCAACATGACGGTCAACAACCAAAACGTCAGCGACGTTCTGCAGATTACCGAGACCGAGTACGTGGTGACGATTCCGAACGAGTCCTTGGCCGACTTCGCCACGATGCCCAACCTTGACACGATGTTTGTGATGGATGCGTTGGCTGGTGACACTACGTTCACGGCCGGAACCCCCGAGGCCCTGCAGTGGTACTACGCGAATTTTGTGGGCGGAGCCCTGATGTTCCCGAATCCGATGGGCGGCCACAGCGACACGGTGGTATATGCCTGGACGCGAGATAACTATGGGCCACTTTGGATTCCGTCCAAGGGAGCCACAGTTGAGCTCAACTACGACAGCTACCTGAAGTACGAGCACGCCATCAATGCCTACGAGGGGCATGAGTTGGTGCGCGAGCAGGGCCCGAACGGCGACCGATACCTACTGGACGGCTCGCCCGCCACGAGCTACACGTTTGCGATGGATTACTACTGGATGATGGGCGACAACCGCCACAACTCCTGGGACAGCCGCTACTGGGGTTTTGTGCCCGAAGACCACGTCGTGGGCAAGCCGGTATTCATCTTTTGGAGCATGGATTCCTTCGTGAGCGGACTCGATAAAATCCGCAAGGATCGCCTATTCACCGTGGTGCACGGCGAGGGCAAGCCACGCAGCTACCTGATTCCGTTTGCCGTCCTCGTAGCGCTTTACTACGGCTGGGACTGGTACCGCAAACGCAAAAAAGCCTAAAGACGGTGCGCGGATGGTTTCTGGTTTCGTGCTTCTCGCTGGCCTTTGGCCTGGGGGCGCAGACCGTGGATACCGCAGCCGTTCGCGCGGACCGTGCCGAGCGTTGGGACCAGCTGAGCAACAACCAGTTAATTCGAATTGAATGGGTTGCCCGCACTTGGACCTGGCCAGCTGAC
This sequence comes from Bacteroidota bacterium, assembly GCA_039805405.1. Classification (GTDB taxonomy): domain Bacteria; phylum Bacteroidota; class Bacteroidia; order Flavobacteriales; family Schleiferiaceae; genus TMED14. The sequence goes on along the minus strand of JBDLUG010000109.1, from coordinate 2,563 downwards.
AGCCTTACCGGGCGCATGCTTCGCACTCCGATGGGAATGAAGCGCGATTCGCTACTGGTTTGGCTTGAAGAGGGCGGCCCTGTCGGCGAAGTCCGCAAGCGTGTCGAGGCCATCAAGCAACGGCGCTACCAAGTGGCTACAGAGGCGTTTAACTACACCGGCGATATTCGCGGCTTGGATTTGTCGCTCTACTGGTACGGAATCTACGATGTAGAGGGGATGTGGAAGCTGCGCCCCGTGCGGGTCAAGGCTGAGCTGAGCGAGTTCCCTTCGGGTAGTGGCGGACTCGAGTTCGACATTCGCACGAACCGTGAGCAAGGCAGCCATTTCTTATTTGGAAGCCCCGTGCGCCTCGACAGCGCCGACTTAGGGTTGGTGCGAGAAGGGTTTGCCGTGCTAATGCCGGGGGGTCAAGCCGACTTGGGCTCGATTACCGCTCGCGACAAAATGTACCGCGGCACCTACGTGCTGTTTGCCACGGGATCTGTGCAGGGCGTAGGCGCGGAATGCCCTGAGCTGCGCGACTACCAACTCATTCTCGGCCATCGGATGGGCGACCGAAACTGGGCGCAGCTGGACACTTTGGCCACTGTGGTCGACTCGCTGTCGTCGTGCCCGCCCGAAGTGTACTGGAGCGGCGACCTCATGGGCGACGGCAAGCCGGACGCGCTTCTCTACCAAAAAATTCCAGGCGGAATTCGCGTGATGCTCTACCTCAGCGACGCGGTTCCGAACGAAGACGAGCTTTGGGCGCGCGTTGCGGAGTGGCGCATGAGCTACTAGCGATTACTGAGATTGGCTCGTTGGTTTTTTGCGCTTCGCGCTGGTGCCGCTTCGCGGCTAGATTCTCCAAACGGCTATTTTGTCCAATGAATTGATTTATTGGCACATAGCCGTTTCGGACTCTGAGAGAAAAAATAAAATCCGGTTATAACCGAATAAATGGGCTTGGAAAGAGGTCCTTGTGGACTTGGCTCCGGGCGCGGTTCAGGCCTACCTTCGGGTGCACACCCTGAATCCAAACCTCACATGGCCCTCGACCTTAAAACGGAACGCAACGCAGACGAACTCAAACTCTTAGTGGCTGAGTGCCATCGCCGTTGGAGCGAAGTCGCGCTCGGTGGAGGCAAAAAGCGGCTCGAGAAACTCGCCGAACAAGGAAAGCTAAGTGCCCGCGAGCGGGTGAAGCGTTTGCTCGATTCCGATGCCCCCCAAGTTGAAATTGGTGCGTTTGCCGCCGACGGAATGTACGCCGAGCACGGGGGGTGTCCCTCGGCGGGAGTGGTGGTCGTTCTTGGCCGCATCGCAGGCCGCACCTGCATGGTGGTCGCCAACGACCCCACGGTCAAGGCCGGCGCATGGTTTCCGATGACCGGCAAAAAGAACCTTCGCGCCCAGGAGATCGCGATGGAAAACCGCATTCCCATTTTGTACCTGGTGGATTCCGCGGGCGTCTACCTGCCGATGCAGGACGAGATTTTTCCTGATAAGGAGCACTTTGGGCGGATTTTTCGCAACAACGCGGTGATGAGTAGCCTCGGAATTCCCCAATTGGCAGCCGTAATGGGGTCCTGCGTCGCCGGCGGAGCCTACTTACCCATCATGAGCGACGAATCGATCATCGTCGAAGGCACCGGCAGCATCTTTTTGGCAGGCAGCTACCTCGTTAAAGCGGCGGTGGGCGAAGAAATTGACAACGAAACCCTTGGCGGAGCCACTACCCATACCCAAATAAGCGGGGTGTGCGACTACAAGGCCAAGGACGACGACGACGCGCTGCGGCTCATGCGCGGCCTCGTGGATAAGCTGGGTGAGCGACCTACTGCGGGGTACGACCGGGTTGCGCCGCAGGCTCCGGCTGTGGCCCCCGAAAAAGTATACGAGCGCATGCCGGTTGACGGCAAGCCGTACCCCGTGCGTGCGCTGCTTGAATGCCTGGTCGATGCCGACTCGATGATCGAGTACAAGGCCGACTACGGCAAGACCATTATCACCACCTATGCCCGCATCGACGGATGGGCGGTTGGAATCGTCGCGAACGAGCGGCAGGTGGTCAAATCCGGCAAGGGCGAAATGCAGATTGGCGGAGTGATTTACTCTGACAGCGCCGACAAGGCCGCCCGATTCATCGCCAACTGCAACCAGAAAAAGATTCCGCTCGTCTTCCTTCAAGACGTAACGGGATTCATGGTCGGCTCGCGCTCTGAGCACGGCGGAATCATCAAGGACGGCGCTAAAATGGTCAACGCCGTCGCCAACAGCGTGGTTCCTAAATTCACGGTGATCACGGGCCACTCGTTCGGAGCCGGCAACTACGCGATGTGCGGAAAAGCCTACGATCCGCGCCTCATCGTCGCGTGGCCCACCGCCAAAATTGCGGTAATGGGGGGCGACCAGGCCGCCAAGGTGCTCCTGCAAATCGAGAAATCGCGCACCCCCGACCTCACGCCCGAGGCGGAGCAGGAATTGCTGCAGCGCATCCGCGCCCGATACGACGACCAAATGAGTCCGTACTACGCGGCCGCCCGCCTCTGGATCGACGCCATCATCGACCCGCTCGATA
>JBDLUG010000108.1:0-5629 GCA_039805405.1 Bacteroidota bacterium | reverse complement strand
CGACCGGGCTGACAAAAAACAGCACTTGAAGGGCGACCGGCAGCACACTGAGTACGTCGCGCCGGCGTACCGAAATGGCGGCCAGTAGGTAGGCCCATCCGAGGCCCGAAATCGCCGTGAATCCGGCAATGAGTGGCAGGCGAAGGAGCGCCCACGGCGAGGCGGAACCCAAAATGACCAGTCCGGATCCTACCACCACAGAAGCCACTGCAAAGTCCAAGAGACCCACAATTGCCTTGGCATTGGGGAGCGCGGTGCGCGGGAATGCAGCCTTGACGACCAGCGCCTGATTGTGCACAAGGCTGGGCGCACCTTGGCTGACGATGTACTGAAACCAAATCCACCCGGGAAGGGCGGCGGCGAGGTTCAAACCAAACTGCCGAAGGCCTTCGTTGGGGAGTCCAAAAACGCGTCCGAGCACAAGGGTTAGTCCGGCGATGAGGGCGACCGGCTGAACGAGGGCCCAGAGCCAGCCCAATCGGGTCTGAACGTAGCGCAGCTGAATGTCGCGGCGCGCAAAGGCGCCTGCAATGCGGCGTCCGACGCGGGCAGAATCGCGGTCGAGCTTCCACCACGGGTCGCTGGCGTGTACTTCGCGAACGTCACTCATAGCGAAGGGCTTCAATGGGGTCAAGTCCTGCGGCCTTTTTAGCGGGGTACCAGCCCGAGATGATTCCTACGGCAATCGAGACGGCCAAGGCCAAAAGCATCCATTGTATGGGAAAGACGGTGTCGGCGCCCATCGCATAGGCCAATCCGTTGCCCACGGCGAGGCCCATGGCGATTCCGGCGATGCCTCCGACGACGCTGACCACGATTGCTTCAGCGAGGAACTGTAGGACAATGACCTGCGCACTTGCTCCCAGTGCTTTACGGGTGCCGATTTCGCGGGTGCGTTCTGTGACGCTGACCAGCATGATGTTCATCAACGCGATGGATGCGCCGAGCAGCGTAATCAGCGCAATCAGTGCGGCTCCGCTGCTGACCGAGCTCAGCGACTCAATGAGCATCGCCGAAATACTGTCGCTTCGTCGAAGGTTAAAGTTGTCTTCAGCTCCTGGCTTCAGTCGGCGTACCGAACGCATGACGACCGTGGCGCGTTCTATGGTCGCATCCAGGGCCTCGGGTGACGGAGCCATCACGCTAATCACGTAGCTCGACCAAGGACCGGCGTACTCGAGGTGCCCCGAGCGCAAGGGGAGGTACACGACCTGGTCGCTCGACATGAACGAACTGCTTCCCTTGGGAGCCGTAACCCCGACCACCGCATAGGGCTTGCTGCCCACGCGTACGGTGTTGCCTACGGCTCCGCCGTTGGGAAAAAGCTTGCCCGCAACATCTGAACCCAGAACTGCGACGGCTCGTGCCTCGTCCTGCTCGGTTTTTGAAAAGAATCGGCCCTCTGCGAGTTCAAGACCCTGGGTCTGCGGGTAGGCATTGTCTGAGGCAATGACGTTGACGTTGGGATTCGTCTTGGTGCCTTCGTACTGTACCTCGATGGCGCCCGCCACGTTGTCGCTCACACTCGAGGTCAACCCCTCGCGTTCAAGTCGCGCCTTGAGCCTCAGGGCTTGGTCAATCGGAATCGCAGGTTGGGGTTTTTCCTGAATCCCTTGGCGTCCGATGCGAATTTGCATTCCGCCCTGCTGAATGGTGAAGGTGGTCGCGCCCATGCTCGAAAACTGCTTCGTAATCGAGCCTTCCATGACACTTGTGGCGGTCAGCATTCCGACCAATGCCGTAATGCCGATTGCAATGATAAGCGCGGTCAAAATTGCCCGTAAGAGCTGGGCCTGAAGGGCCTGCACTGCCATGCGAAGGGCTTCGAAGACAACGGGGGTAGAGAGACGGGCCATAGAATAGGGTAAAGGTAATGGTGCGCGCGTGGTCTACATTTTGCACCTTTGCACCCGAAATGACCAAGATTTATGCCGCGCTTGCACTCCTGATTGCCTCTGCCACTTCGGCCTGGGCGCAGTACGTGTACATTGACTTCTCAGACACCACCGTTTCAGTGAACCAGGGGTTTGCCGATGTGGACTTCAACCAAGACAGCATTGCGGATTTGCGGTTTACCCTCTTGCGCGACACCGGAACGACGGGGTTAATCTCAGCCGTATTGGTATCGCCACTCGACAGTGCGCGAATTCAGGTCGTAGGCCAGCAGCGTGGCGCGTACTACTACCCCAACCGTTTGGCGGTGGGCGATTCCATCTCGCGCTCCTCGTCGCTTTGGCAGGGCACGTCTCCGTCGGCCTACTACGGCTACCTCGACTACCGATTCAACGGCCAGCACGACCCGTATGCCCAGTGGCAGGCTCCGTATTCCGACGGATTTTTGGGTCTTCGCCGCAACGTGAACGATACCGTGATCAACGGCTGGGTCCGACTCGAAATTGCTGCAGACGGCAAGTCCTTCACGCTGAAGGATGCAGGCTACCAAGCCGCCGACGACAGCGTAATGTTTGCCGGACATGTCTGGATCGGTCTCAACAGCGACCGTGCTCTTGAGGGCTACACGTGGCGCCAGCATTCCGACCGTCTTGAGGTGCTTCGCCCCGCAGGTCAGTCTCCCCGCAGCTTCGCGGTGGTGGACGCTTGGGGTCGTGTGGTGCTTCGCGGAACCTGGACCGGTGACGAAGTGGCGATTCCCACGGCCTTTTTGTCGCCCGGAGCATACTGGTTTGTCAGTGAAGGCGTTGAGGGCGAGTGGCACTTCGGCTTTCGCAGCGAACTGCGCTAGCATTCGAAATTTTTAGGAAAATCCGCGCGATTTCAAAAAAATCCGAGGGTAAAATCCCTTGTTTCTGCAGTAATTTTGCAGAAATTCCCTAATTATGGTATTTGACCTCGACATGGTAGCGGCGTTTTACGCCGGATACGAAGCCAAAGTGAAGGCCGCCCGCACGGTGCTGGGTCGTCCCCTGACGCTCTCTGAGAAAATTTTGTACGCCCACCTTTGGGAGGGTGAAGCTAAGGAGGCCTTCCAGCGCGGAGCCTCGTACGTCGACTTTGCCCCCGACCGCGTGGCAATGCAAGATGCGACGGCCCAAATGGCGCTGCTTCAGTTTATGTCGGCCGGACGCAAGAAGGTGGCGGTTCCCTCGACGGTGCACTGCGACCACCTCATTCAGGCCCGCGTGGGTGCAACCACTGACCTTCAGGAATCGATCAACAAGTCCAACGAGGTGTTCAACTTCCTCGCTTCGGTTTCGAATAAGTACGGAATCGGTTTCTGGAAGCCCGGAGCGGGAATCATTCACCAGGTGGTGCTTGAAAACTACGCCTTCCCCGGCGGCATGATGATCGGAACGGATTCGCACACCGTGAACGCGGGCGGACTCGGAATGGTCGCCATTGGGGTAGGGGGTGCCGACGCCGTCGACGTGATGGCGGGTATGCCGTGGGAGCTGAAGTTTCCGAAATTGATCGGTGTGAAGCTTACCGGCCGCATGAACGGTTGGACTTCAGCCAAAGACGTGATCCTCAAAGTTGCCGGCATCTTGACGGTCAAGGGCGGAACCGGAGCCATCATCGAGTACTTCGGTGACGGTGCGGAATCCCTGAGCTGCACAGGTAAAGGAACCATCTGCAACATGGGCGCCGAAGTTGGTGCTACGACTTCGACGTTTGGCTACGACGACAGCATGGAACGCTACCTGCGCGCTACGGGTCGTGCCGACGTGGCCGATTTGGCCAACGGCCTTCGCGCCGAACTCACGGGCGACGCTGAAGTATACGCCGACCCCGCAACGTACTTTGACCAGGTGATCGAAATCAATTTGGACACGCTTGAGCCGCACCTCAACGGACCCTTCACTCCAGATTTGGCGACGCCCATTTCAGAGGTGCGTGCCCTTGCCGAAAAGAACGGCTGGCCGATGAAGGTCGAAGTAGGTCTGATCGGATCGTGCACGAACTCGTCGTACGAAGACATGACCCGAGCGGCATCGATTGCGCGCCAGGCCAAGGCCAAGGGCCTCAAGGTTGCCGCTGAGTACAGCATCACCCCCGGTTCAGAGCAGGTTCGCTACACTGCCGAGCGCGACGGGCTACTCGATGTCTTTGAAGAGATCGGCGGTAAAGTGTTCGCCAATGCTTGCGGACCCTGCATCGGCCAGTGGGCCCGCGAAGGTGCCGACAAGCAAGAGAAGAACACGATCGTGCACTCGTTCAACCGCAACTTTAGCAAGCGTGCCGACGGAAACCCCAATACCCACGCGTTTGTCGGCTCACCTGAGCTTGTGACGGCGCTCGCGATCGCTGGCGACCTTGGGTTCAATCCGCTCAAAGACACGCTGGTGAACGCCAATGGTGAGCGCGTCATGCTCGACCCGCCAACGGGCGAGGAGCTTCCCGCCCGCGGTTATGCCGTAGAGGATGCGGGCTACCAGGCTCCCGCAGAAGACGGCAGCCACGTCTCCGTAGATGTGAAGTCCGACAGCCAGCGCTTGCAGCTGCTCGAACCCTTCGCGGCTTGGGACGGTGCCAACATCACCGGAGCCAAGGTGCTGATCAAGGCCCAAGGAAAGTGCACCACCGACCACATTTCGATGGCCGGACCCTGGTTGCGCTACCGCGGCCACCTGGACAACATCGCCAACAACACGCTGATCGGTGCGGTCAACGCCTTCAACGGCGAGACCAACACCGTGCTGAACCAACTCACCGGCGAGTACGGCGAGGTTCCGGCCGTGCAGCGCGCCTACAAGGCCGCAGGCATTCCAACGCTGGTGGTGGGCGACCAGAACTACGGTGAAGGTTCGTCGCGCGAGCACGCCGCCATGCAGCCCCGCCACCTGGGTGTGCGCGCCGTGCTGGTGAAGAGCTTCGCACGCATCCACGAGACCAACCTCAAGAAGCAGGGAATGCTTGCCCTCACGTTCGCGAACGAGGCCGACTACGACTTGATTCAAGAGCGCGACGTTGTGGACTTTGCGGACCTCACGGATTTTGCTCCAGGTACGCCATTGACGCTGGTGTTCCGCCATGAAAATGGCAGCGAAGACCGCATTTTGGCCAACCACAGTTACAACGCCCAGCAGATTGCGTGGTTTAAGGCAGGATCGGCCCTGAACATGATTGAGAAGTAAGCGCGCCCAAGGCAGCTTTGAGCTCCGGCCCCTTACGGGAGCCGGAGTTTTTTTTGCCCCTTCAGCGATGGGCGCCCCTCTAAAATGCGCTACTTTCGGGGAACTATGCACCACGACGCCGCGACACGCCGAGTCCACCACGGGTGGGCCATGTACGACTGGGCCAACTCGAGCTATTCGCTCGTCATCGGGACGGCCATTTTTCCCATCTACTACAGCGCCGTAATGGAGGCTGCAGGGCGTGAGAGCTACCGTCTGTTTGGGGTCGAGTTCAGCACCACCGCTGCCTACACCTTTGTCATGGCCGCCGCCTACCTCGTGGTGAGCCTGGGCACGCCCTACCTCAGTGCGTTGGCCGAGGTTTCAGGCAGTAAGAAGACCTTTATGCGCCGCTTCATCTACAGTGGCTCGCTTACGTGCTTTGCCATGTACTTTTTTACCGCAGATGCGCCGGTTCTCGGGCTGCTCACTCCTTTTGTGGCATCGATCGCCTTTGCCGGAAGCCTTGTCTTCTACAACAGCTACCTTCCTGAAAT
>JBDLUG010000107.1:0-5677 GCA_039805405.1 Bacteroidota bacterium | reverse complement strand
ACGCGGGCAACGGGTTCGGATACACCTACTTGCGCTTTCGCGGAATGGACCAGACGCGCATCAACGTGACCGTCAACAATGTGGCCTTGAACGATCCAGAGTCGCACGGAGTCTTTTGGGTGAACACTCCCGACCTCGGACTGAACGCGAATTCCCTCGTAGTGCAGCGCGGAGTGGGTACGTCGACGCTGGGCAGCGGAGCCTTTGGCGCGTCGCTGTCGTTTGAAGTGGGCGTTCCCGACGACACCGCCAGCCACCAGATCACGGCCAACTTCGGTTCGTTCAGTTCGGCGCGCATCAGCTACGGGTTTCACAGCGGACTCGTGGGCGCCAAGAAGCGCTGGTCAACCACCGGACGCTTCACCGCCATGCGGAGTGACGGGTTCGTGGACCGTTCGGGCAGCGCACTTCAGAGCTACTTGTTTGGCGCTCAGTACCGCCACGAAAACGTAACCTGGCGCCTGCTGACCTTCTCGGGCAGCGAGCGCACCCAGCAGGCTTGGTGGGGCATTCCGGAATCGAGGTTCCGCGGCGATGCCACCGGCGTAGCCGACTACATTGTGCGCAACGGGGTAGCAGGAGCAGATTCACTCAACCTTTTGCAGAGCGGCAACGCCACGTACAACTACTACCGCTACGCGAACGAAATCGACCAGTACACTCAGCGCCACTACCAAAGTATGCTCACGGCGATGCTGAGCAAGCGCTGGTTTTTGACGCAGACGGTCTATGCGGTTACAGGCCGCGGATACTTTGAGCAGTACAAGGACTACATGACCTTTGCCTCGCTGGCCTTGCCCAATGTCATCGTTGAGGACGTGCAGATTTACGGTTCAGAGGGCGTTCGCCGGCGTTGGTTGGACAATGTTGGATTTGGCCACGCTACCCTCTTGCGCTACCGCGGCGAGGCCCTCAATCTGAGTTTGGGCGGAACCCAGCTCGTCTATTCGGGCGACCACTTCGGAACCCTGCCGTGGCTGCGCTTCAATCCGCTGGGCGGCCTCGACGGCAGCGCCCAGACCTGGGACGGTCCTCGGGCCACAAATTCGGCCAGCGACCATCAGTTTTACTCAGGAGCTAGCCTCAAAAACGAATTCTCTAGCTTCGGACGTGCCGAGTACTCGATGGGCCGGTTGGACGTGATGGCCGACCTGCAGCTGCGCGGAATTTCGTACTCGGGTTCTGGCACCGATGTGGACCAAAAGGCCTACAATTTTGATACGAACTACGTGTTTTTTAACCCGAAGGCCGGTCTCGCATACCGCGGCCCTCAGGGCTGGACGGGCCGAGCGTCGGTCGCCGTGGCCAACCGTGAGCCGATTCGTTCCGACTTTATTGATAATGAAGTGGCTCCGCGCCCCGAACGCGTGGTTGATTATGAATTCGGAATCGAAAAGCGGGCGCAACGCTTCTGGGCCGAAGCCAACGTCTACCTGATGGAGTACCGGGACCAGCTGGTTCCGACCGGCGCCCTCAACGATGTGGGCGCTCTGATTCGCACGAATGTGGACCGCAGCCACCGCCGCGGACTCGAACTTGCGGCGGTTTGGACGCCCACCACGACGTGGACGCTTGGAGCCAACAGCACCCTCAGCCGCAACCGCATCGCTTCGTTTGAAGAGGTTTTATTTGACTACCTCGACGAGGTCGAGGTGCGCACAGCGTACACGAACACCCCTATTGCCCTTTCACCCGAGGCGATGGGTAATGCCTGGGCCGAGTGGCAGCGCAAAGGGCTTTCGGCACGCGCAACCCTTCACGCCGTGGGTCGCCAGTACCTTGACAATACGGGGGCACTAGAGCGCTCGCTTGACCCCTACCGCACCTTGGACGCGACCCTGCGGTGGAACCGCGGGGCCGTGGAGTGGCGACTTGACGCTATCAACCTCTTGGGCCGTCCGTACGCGCCCAACGGATACACGTGGGGCTACCTCTACGATGGAGTTCGGACCGACGAGAACTTTGTGTACCCGATGGCCGGAACGCAGCTGATGCTGAGCTTGAAGCTGGTCTTTTAGGGGCCTTCGCGCCTGCGGCGCAAAGCGCTGTTTCTGGTTACTTGGTTCTGGTCTCGCATGACGCGAAAAACCTAAGTCATTGGTATCATGGATATTGTCCATTTTACAATGAAAGAGAAAAAGTAAAATCCGGTTATAACCGAACAAAATGTGCTGCTTCGCGCCTGCGGCGCTCAGGCTACTGCGCTTCGCGCTAGGGCTGCTCCGCAGCTTGGGGGCGAGCGCACGAGCTAACGAGCCAACCTCGCCAACGAGCTAACGAGCCAATCTCAGCCAGCAGCTAGTTACTAGCTGCCTGCGGCCATGTGTTGTCGTCTCGGTTGGCGTCGGCAGTCCAGTGTCCGGGATCGACTTCGATCGAACGGACGCCCTTGAGGGGGGCTTCGATGACGAGGTCGAAGGTCTTTTGGGTGTAGTTCCAGGGTCCGGCAAGCACGAGTTGGGGGTCGCGCTTGTGCCCGTGCATGGCGGCGAGCGGAACAGTGTAGGTCAGCGAGGCTCCGCTCTCAAAGGTGACTTTGACGTCGACGGGCATGGCCATGGATCCGCGGCGCTCCAGGCGCACGGTGGTCAGGGCGCGGTTGTCGGACCAGACGCTGTCGATTCCGACGTCGGGGTACTTGGTGGTGTTGATCCACTGGTCGTGGTACCAGTCGAGGACGAGGCCGGATTCGCGCTCGGCGATGCGCACGAAGTCTTCGGGGCGCGGATGCTTGAAGCTCCACTCGTCGAAGTAGCGTCGCATGGTGCGCCAGAAGGCGTCGTCGCCGACGATTCCGCGCAGTTGGACCAGGTAAAGCGAGCCCATCATGTAGGCAGCCATTTGGTACGGAAACTTGCCGTCAAAGTAGTTGGCCGGAGTGCTGGCGGGCTCGCGCCAGGCAGCCTTGGCGGCGCGCTTGGCAAACGTACTGAGGTAGCCCTCGTGGGGGTTGGGCTTGTTGGCGCCTGAGATGACGTTCATGACCTCGTCTTCGGCAAAGCTGGTGAATCCCTCGTCCATCCAGTGGTAGCGCTGCTCGTCGGTGGCCAGCATTCCATAGAACCACATGTGCGAACCCTCGTGGGCTACAACGCTAATGGTTCCGAGGTAGTCGTCGCCGTGGGACTCCATGAGGGTGCACATGGGGTATTCCATGGCGCCCTCTCCGCCCTGAATCACACTGAATTGGGGCCAGCGGTAGGGTCCGAAGTGCTCGTTCATGAAGGCGAAGTAGGTCGTGATGTCGGCGCGGAACCGCTCGTTCTCGTACATCATTCGCGATTTTTCGTCGGGCTGGTAGAAATAGTGGATTTCGGTTCCGGTGGGCAGGGTGAAGCGCTGGTGGCGGTAGTCGCGGTCGGCCGTCCAGGCGAAGTCGTGCACGTTGTCGGCCGCAAAGCGCCAGGTAATGCGCGACTTTTTCTTGTGCTTTACGGGTTTGTCGCTGTAGCCATGGCCAATTTCGTCGGGGTTTTGGAGGACGCCCGTTCCGCCCAGCACAAAGCTGGCGTCGGCGGTGACATTGACCTCAAAACGGCCGAAGTCGCCATAGAATTCGCGGGCCACATACAGATCGGGGTGCCAGCCGTCGCGGTCGTAGACGCACATTTTGGGGTACCACTGCGTGAAGCTGTAGTCGATTCCCTCTTTGTTTTCGCGGCCGGCACGCTCGATGACGACGGGGATCCGGGTGGTGTACTCTAACTCGAATACGTGGGTGGCTCCGGGCGCAATCGGCTCGTTCAAGCGGGCGTGAAGGATGGTGTGCTGCACGTCAAACGCGACCTCGCGCCCGTTGTGCGTGACGGCGCGCACGATTTGCTCGCCCTCTTCGTGGGGCTTGAGCGCTTCAATCTTGCCGCCGATGGCCTTGTCCTTGAACTGGGTCGGAATGTTGGCCATGTTGCTCATCATGCTTCCGGGCTGAAAGGCGTTCCAGTAGAGGTGCATGAAGATTTCGTCAAGGACGTCGGGGCTGTGGTTGGTGTATTCCAGGCGCATTTTGCCCTCAAGCCGGTGCTGGTTGTGGTCGAGGTCGACGTCAATTTGGTAGCGCACGGCCTGCTGCCAATAGGGAGTTTGGGGCGCGGTTTGGGCGGACGCCACAAGGGTCAGAGCCGCGGCCGCAAAGAGGAATAATTTGTTCATCGTACCAGAAAATTACAGTTTGTGCACGTCGGCCAGGCGCGGACCCTTCTCGGTCTGCGTCAGGATGGCGACTTCGTTAAGCGGGTCGTGCTCAAGGTAGAGCAGGTAGTGGTGGTCTGCCGCCTCGTTCAGGATGCGCGCCTTCTCGTCGAGGGTCAGCAGGGGCCGGGTGTCGTAGCCCATCACGTAGGGCAGCGGAATGTGCCCGGTCGAGGGCAGCAGGTCGGCCATGTAGACCAGGGTTTGGCCGGCGTGGTCGAGGATGGGGCACATCTGGGCGTCGGTGTGGCCGTTGACGACAAAGGCGTCGAATCCGAGCGGCGTGGTGATTCGGGCGGAATCGCCCTCGATGAAGTTCAGCTGGCCGGATTCCTGAAGGGGCATGATGTTTTCGCGCAAGAAGCTGGCTTTTTCGCGCGGATTCGGGTTGGTGGCCCAGTCCCAATGGCGTGCGTGGGACCAGTAGCGGGCGTTCGCAAAGGCTGGGCGAAGTTGGTCGCCGTGGCGCGCCACGGCTCCGCCCACATGGTCAAAGTGCAGGTGCGTCAAAAACACGTCGGTGATGTCGTCGCGGTGAAACCCATGCGCCGCAAGGCTGCGGTCAAGCGTCGCGTCGCCGTGCAGGTGGTAGTGGCTAAAGAACTTCTCGTCCTGCTTGGTTCCGATGCCCGTGTCGATGAGGGTCAGGCGGTCGCCGTCTTCGACGAGCAGGCAGCGCATCGCCCAGGTGCACAGGTTGTTCGCATCGGCCGGATTGGTGCGCTCCCAGAGGGACTTGGGGACGACGCCGAACATGGCGCCGCCGTCGAGCTTAAAAAAGCCCGTTTCGATGGTGTACAGCTTCATTTTTTGCGTTTGGCTCTAAAGAATTCGGTGAGCAGGTCGCCGCAAAGGTCGGCCTCGATGCCGGTGGTTACCAGGGTTTTGGGGTGCAGCTGGCCGCCCATGGTGCGAAACCCGCGCTTCTCGTCGCTCGCCCCGTAGACGACGCGGCCGATTTGGCTCCAGAACAGGGCTCCGGAGCACATCGTGCAGGGCTCGAGGGTGACGTAGAGCGTGCAGTCGGGCAGGTACTTGGCCGCCAGCTCGTGGGACGCGGCCGTGATGGCCTGCATTTCGGCATGGGCCGTGACGTCGTGCAGGCGCTCGGTCAGGTTGTGGCCGCGGGCAATTACACGGTTCTGCCAGACAACCACGGCTCCGACCGGAACCTCATCTTGATCCATCGCCTTGATGGCTTCTTGGATGGCAAGGCGCATGAAGCGCACGTCGTCTTCGGGCGTGGGAAGGGCTAGCGGCATGGTGTAAAAATACGGCCCGGCTCCGGGCGGCGCGTTACCTTTGCGGCCATGTTCCGAAGCCATACTTGCGGCGAGCTCCGCCTGGACCACGTTGGTCAAACCGTAACCCTCTCTGGATGGGTGCAGCGCCGCCGCGACTTTGGCGGAATGTCGTTTGTCGATTTGCGCGACCGATACGGCATCACCCAGCTGAGCTTCAATGACTTGGTGGACGCCGACCGCGTCGC
>JBDLUG010000106.1:0-5725 GCA_039805405.1 Bacteroidota bacterium | reverse complement strand
AAGGCCGAGGTTTGCGAATCGGTCGGCTTGAGCCTCCCAGGCGCGCACGACGTCGCCCAAAAAGCCGACTGCCCCGCTGTCGCGCTCACTGTACACTCGGTCAAGGCTGTTCGGGTAGATTCCCACGGCCGATGCGCTGACCATGACCTCAGGGCGCACCGGCATGACCTCGATGGCGCGGTAGAGGGTTTCGGCTCCCTGAATACGGCTGTCCATGATGGCCTGCTTGTGGGACGTGGTCCAGCGCTCAGAAACCGAGGCTCCGGCCAAGTGGATGACCCCGTGTGCTCCAAGAAGTGCCGCGGGATCGACGCTGTAGGTACTTGGGTTCCACGCATATTCGCCGGGTTTGCGCGGTGTACGGGTTAAAATGCGAACTTCATGTCCTTGAGCTTCAAGCTTTTTCTGAACAGCTCGGCCCACTAGGCCGCTTCCGCCGGTAACGCAGTAAATCATACCTTCTCAACGCGATCTTAGCGCCTCAGTTCACACGGACATGCATTCGCTTCAACCCCACAGCGCTTGGCGCACTCGATACATCGCGGCCGAGGACCCGCGGAGTCCGTTTTTTCTCGACCAGGGCGCCCCGGTGAACGGATCCTACCACCAGATGTACGACTTTGTGATTCACCCTGATTGGGACGATATTGGCTGCGAAACCTTGTTCGTCAAAGTCCTGTTTGTCGACTATACAGAGGGATGCGCCGTGATTGAGCTTCTGGGCGAGTGGAACGACGCCCTACACAACGACGTGATGGAGTTCAAACGTCGCGTGGCGGATCCACTCTTGGCCGAAGGCATCGTACGCTTTGTGCTCATTGGCGACAACCTCCTCAACGTTCACGCCGAAGAACCCGACTACTATGCCGAATGGGCTGAGGAGGTTGAAGAAGAGGGCGGCTGGATTGTAGGACTGAACTTTAGAGATCACGTAGCCGATGAAGTGGCGCGCGCACGTCTCGGTCGCTACATCTGGACCGGTCCGCGCTTTCGCTTGGCCTCGTGGCGTGCCCAAGACCCGCTGCGCCTTTGCCAGGCCGTAGAGGTCATGGTGCAGAAGCGGCTAGGAATTTAGTTTGGCGTAGAGTAACGAGCTGCTCGTAACTAGCTACAAGCAACTAGCTGCACGCAACTGACTAGAGCGCGACGTGGTGCATCCAGCCGTGGCGGTCTTCAGCGCGTCCGTAGCGAATGTCTGAAAGAGCCTGGCGCACGCGGGCAGCAATACCGTCAGCGGGTACCGGAACGTGGTGCAGCACATCGTCCATGCCAAACGCTTCGATCGGACTAACTACTGCCGCGGTGCCCATGCCAAACGCTTCGTTGAGTTCGCCAGCCTTGGCGGCGTCGACGATTTCGGCAACTGAAATCGCACGCTCTTCAACCTTGATGCCCCATTCACGGCAAAGCGTGAGGATGGAGTCACGGGTGATGCCTGCAAGGATGCGGTCGCTGAGGCTCGGGGTAACGAGGGTTCCGTTGACGACGAAGGCGACGTTCATGGTGCCTGCTTCTTCAAAGTACTCGTGGTTGTGGTGGTCGGTCCAGAGGACTTGCTGGTAGCCCTGCTTGACGGCCTCGCGGGTCGCTAAGAAGGCGCCGCCGTAGTTGCCGGCCGCTTTGGCGTACCCGACTCCGCCCGAAGTGGCGCGGGTAAATTGGCGCTCGACCTTCACACGCACTGGCTTGGTGTACAGTTCGCCTGAGGGGCTGGTCACGATACCAAAGGTGTATTCTTCAGACGGACGCGCGGTGATGAACTCGCTGCTGCCAAACAGGAAGGGGCGCAGGTAGAGCGACTCATTGGCTCCGCGCGGAACCCATTCTTGGTCCACTGCAATCAGGGCGTCGAGGCCATTGATGAAGAGGTCCTCGGGGAGCTCGGGAATCATCATGCGCGAGCCGCTTCGGTTGAGGCGCTTCGCGTTGTCACGGGGACGAAAGACTGCGATTCCGCCGTCAACTTGACGGTAGGCCTTTTGGCCTTCGAATACCGCTTGACCGTAGTGAAGGGCGTGCAGGGCCAATCCTTGCTTGAGGGGGCCGTAGGGCTCAACGCGACCTTCATCCCAACTTCCGTTGGCAAATTCGGCATAAAAGGCATGGTCTGACAATCCCGATCCAAAACCGAGGTTGGCAAAGTCAACCTCGCTCAGGCGAGATTGGGTGGTGCGGATAATCTTCATGGGCAAAAAAAGGGTTGTGCTTGACGTCCGCGCCAAAGCGTCGCAAAGGTACGTATTTTTGTAGGGTAAAACCCCTTATTATGCGCTCATTTATTAGCCTTGCCGCCGCTGCAGTACTGCTTGCTTCATGTTCACAGCAACCCGCTGAAGTGGCGGTTGTGTACGATTACTTTGGAGATTCAGCTTCTCTAGGCACTCCCGTCCATACGGGCGACGAAGTGCTCAAGCAACTGGAAACCAGCGACTCAATTTGGGTAACCTTTCAAGCTCCGATTCAGGCAGTGTGCCAGACCAAGGGTTGCTGGATGGAAGTTCAGCTGGATTCCGCCACGACTGCATTGGTGAAGTTCAAGGACTACGCATTTTTTATGCCGATGGACGCCAGCGGCGAGGTCGCGACGATTGCCGGAGCCGTAAAGCGCAAGGAGCTTAGCGTGGAGTGGCTCCAGGAGCAAGCCCGAGATGCTAACGAACCCGACAGCGTAGTGGCTGCGATTACCAAGCCAGAGGTTCGGCTGACGGTGATGGCTTCGGGCGTTGCGCTTCCGCAAAAAGAGGTTGCCGAGGGCGAGGCCGCTTCTGAGGCTGCCGGTGACGGCGCCCATGAAGGCCACGACCATGAATAAGCCCCTTCTCGCCGGATTATTTGCCCTAGCGGCATTGCTTGCCTGCCAGCAGGAGCCTGCGGCGCCCAAGCGCAACCCCCGCATCGCTGAGCCCAGCGAGCTGGCTGCTACCATGCGCACGATGACCGCCGACATGGAAGCCCTCAAAGCCAAGGCCCAAGCCGGAACCTTGACGATCGCCGACGTCGAATCGCTGCGCGCGGCGCACGAACCGATTAAAACCGCCTCGCCGACCAAACCCGAGGAGATCAAAGAGAGCTTCCCTGGGTTCGCCGAAGCCTACCTCAGCAACCTGGACGCCCTGTACGACGCCCTGAAAACACAGGCCGACCGCGAGGCCCAGATCGAAGCCTTCAACGCGGTGATCGCGACCTGCGAGTCCTGCCACCAGCAGCACTGCCCTGGTCCGCTCGACCGCATTCGCGGAATCAAGGTCGCTGAATAGTGCTGCACGCCACGGCTGACGGTTCGTGGTCTGCTCGCCACCCTCTGTTTGGCGCGGAATTTCATTCTCGGTACGGAGCCCTTCGGGAAGCCCAGCACGTCTTTGGATCCGAAGGGTTTTTTTATTGGCGGAACCTCCATCCAGAGACCCGCTCGCTGCGCGTGGCAGAAATGGGCCTTGGAACCGGCTTAAATGCCGTGCTCACTCGACGCTGGGCGCTAGAACAAAATCTTGAACTGCACTACGAGGCCTGGGAGGCCTACCCCTTGCCCGACGCAGAACGTGCGGAGTTCGCCGACCGAATGGGCTGGTCACCTGACGAGCGCCAGTGGCTGGCCGAACTCCCGGTGCACGCCGACCCGGTGACGTTGGATTCCGTGCTACCTATGGCCGATTTTGACCTGGTGTACTACGACGCGTTTGGCCCCGGCGTTCAGCGCGAATTTTGGTCGGAACCCATGCTGCACCGCTGGCTGGACCTGCTTCGGCCGGGCGGAGTTTGGGTGACCTACTGCGCCCAGGGCGTCGTGCGGCGTGCCCTCGCGGCGCGCGGCTGGCCGGTAGAACGCCCCAAAGGTCCGCCGGGAAAGCGCGAAATGCTGCGCGTCGTGCGACCTTTGCAGCCATGAGTAAGCGCACCGTCCGGGTATACGGATTCCTCGAAGACGCCCAAGGCCGTGTCTTGGTGAGCGCGGAGCGCTTCCGCGGCAAACCCCTTGTGAAGTACCCCGGTGGTGGGGTGGAGTGGGGCGAAGGCATTCGCGAGGCGCTCGTTCGCGAGTTTCAGGAAGAACTCCAGCTGGAGGTCACCGTGGGGGACCTTGTCTTCTTCAATGAGTTTCCGGTGGTGTCGGCCTTTGATCCCGACGTGCAAGTGTTCAGCTTCTTTTACCGTGTGGTGGCCGTCGGCCCCATGACCTTTGCGACCCAGGACGCAATTGAAGTTCCGCACGAAGACGGCGAACGGGCCGTGTGGGTACCCCGCACGGAACTCGCCACGGTTGCCTTTACCTACATGATTGAGCAAGAGGCCACTAAGGCCTTTCTAGCAGCTAGTTACTAGTTGCTGGCTTTAGCCAAGAGCCCTGCAGTTCGCGTACAGGCGACCATTCCCCTTTGGTGGTGGCGACGCTGTCGAGAAAGCGACCTTCAGACGCTTGACGCGCTTCGGCCAGTTTGAGGCGTTCCCAGCCTTGACCGCGGTCGACGAACACGTGCATGCGTCCGAGCCAGTCGATGCCTAGTTGGTCGCCAAGTGCACGAAGGGAGGCCATTCGGCTGTCAATGCTGCATCCGCTGGCGGCGGTTCGGGCTTCGTCGGCGGCAAGTGCAAGTACGCGCTGTTCCACGAGCTGGTATCCGGCATAGACGGGGGCACCGTGCGCTGCCCAGGCCTCACATAGGGCGTCCAGGCCCGTGCGGAGAAGCACTTCTTCTTCTGCCGTCCATGGACGGTCCGCTACAAAGCACCAGAATCGCGAAGTATCGGGCAGTTCCGACCATGAAACGAGGGGCATACTACAAGTCGTTGGCGGTGGCGATAGCCTCGGCGATGTCGAGGACCTGAACCTGGCCTTCTTTGCCGTGGTGGGTCACGCCGTCGGTGAGCATGAGTTTGCAGAACGGGCATCCGACTGCAATGATGTCGGCGCCGGTAGCGAGGGCTTCCTCGGCCCGAACGTGGTGCACCTCGGCCGTTCCGGCCTCGGGCTCCTTAAAAATTTGGGCGCCACCGGCTCCGCAGCAAAAACCGTTTTTCTTGCTGCGCTTCATCTCGTGGATCTCGGCGTCGAGCTTCTCGAGCAGGGCGCGCGGAGCCTCGTACTCGCCGTTCACGCGGCCGAGGTAGCAGGGGTCGTGAAACACGATGCGCTTGCCTTTGAAGCTTCCGCCCTCGACGCGCAGTCGGCCGTCGCGCAGCAGCTGCTCGATGAAATGGCTGTGGTGAAAAACCTCGTAGGTTCCGCCCAGCTCGGGGTACTCGTTTTTAAGGGTATTGAAGCAGTGCGGGCAGGCGGCCACAATCTTTTGCACCCCATAGCCGTTCAGCACCTCAATGTTGGTCAGGGCCTGCATCTGAAAAAGAAACTCGTTGCCGGCGCGGCGCGCAGGGTCTCCTGTACAGCTCTCTTCGGCGCCCAGTACCGCGAACGAAACTCCGGCCTGGTTCAGCAGCTTGGCCACGGCCTTGGTGACCTTTTTGGCGCGCTCGTCAAAGCTTCCGGCGCAGCCGACCCAAAAAAGGACTTCGGCTGATTCGCCTCGGGCGGCCAACTCGGCCATGGTGGGAACGTTCAAACTCATGAAGGGTCGTTAAAAACTTCGATCGTCGCCGGACGCTTGACCAGCGGGCTGAACGTGCCCGTGTAGCGCGTGGCCCGAACGATATGGTTGTCAATCCAGTGGTAGTTGCCGCCGCGGGGTTTGCCCATCAGGAGGCCGTGGTACGGAAACCCGTGGCGCTGCAG
>JBDLUG010000105.1:0-5800 GCA_039805405.1 Bacteroidota bacterium | reverse complement strand
AAGAAGCCAACGCCATGCTCGCGGCTCGCCAAGAGAAGTTCTTGCGCGACCTCAAGGCGGCGCTCGTGCGCATCAGCAACAAGACCTACGGAGTCTGCCGCGTGACCGGCAAGCTCATTGAAAAGGACCGTTTGAAGCTGGTTCCGCACGCGACCACCAGCATGGAAGGCAAGATGAGCAAGCGTTGAACCGCCTGCGCAACCCTCTCATTCTTGCACTGGTGCTGATTCTCGCGGATCAGGCACTCAAAATCGCCATTAAAACCCAGTTTGCGCTGGGCGACGCGGTCGAACTGACGTCCTGGTTTCACGTGCATTTTACCGAAAACCCCGGAATGGCCTTTGGGCTCAACTGGGGTGGCGCAACCGGCAAGGTCATTCTCAGCCTCTTTCGCATCACCGCCATCGGGGGCATCGTGTGGTACGCCGTTCGCCTGGCTCGCCGCGGAGCGCATCCGTTTGTGCTCACGACCCTGGCGCTCATTTTTGCCGGAGCCCTCGGCAACGTCCTCGACAGCCTGATCTACGGCGTCGTGTTTGACCGCGGCCTCACGTGGTCGCCCGAATACGAATTCTGGATGTCCTACGACGGTGTCGCTGAGTGGGGCAAGGGCTACGCGGCTCCGCTCTTGGGCAACGTCGTCGACATGCTCTACTTCCCCCTGTGGACGGGCTACCTGCCCGACTGGTTGCCGATTTGGGGCGGAACTTATTTTCAATTTTTCAGACCCATTTTTAATTTGGCCGACGCCTACGTCACTGTGGGCGTAGTCTTTTGGTACTTTGCGAGCCGCCGCCCTGACTGGTGGCCCGCCTAAACAACCCTGCCATGCGCACCCTTTTTATTGCTTTGAGCATTGCGGCCCTTCCGGCGACCGCCCAACTCGTTCGGGGGGAGTACCCTGAATCCCGACGTTCGCTTGAATTCCACCTCAACGAACTCGCCAACGACGCCATGGGCGGACGCCTTCCTGGAACAGAACAGGGCGACCGTGCCGCCAAGTACATCCAAGCTCAGTTTGAAGAAGCGGGGCTTTCAGGACTTTTCGGAGGCGAATTCACCCAAATGGTGAGCATTCCCGAGAAGGGCATCCTGCCCGAAGCCGGAAACTACCTTCGGGTGGGTGATGCCGCGCACGCGCTCCGGTCCGCCTACTGGCCCCACATCCTCTCAGACAACCGCGAGGTTGAGGGCCCGCTGACCTGGCTCGGTTACGGCACCCCCAGCGAGGTCGCCAAAGCCAAAAAAGGCCGAATCGCGGTAATCATCGCAGACATTCCCGCCAAAAAAGCCAAAAAATTGGGCAAACTCGCCTCGCTTACCGAGCGCCTCGAAGCTGCCCGTCGCCACGGAGCCCAAGCCGTCATCCTGCTTCAGCCAGTGGACGGAAGTCCGAAGTTGGACCTCTTGCGCCGCATGCGCCCCATCGGCATGCCCGTGGTCGCAGTTCACAGCCTCGACGCGTGCAAAAGCCTCAAGAAAAACGCAAAAAAATCCGCCCAAGCGGCCGTTGGCGTTCAAGTGATTCCGCAAATGATCAACGCGCCCAACGTGGGTGCGTGGGTAAACCGTGGCGCCCCAGAAACGGTGGTCGTCGGAGCGCACTACGACCACGTCGGCTGGGGAGCATGGGGGTCCCGCATTCCCGACGCCGAAGGCCAAGTGCACAACGGTGCTGACGACAACGCCAGCGGAACCTCAGCCATGCTTGAACTCGCCCGTAAACTTTCGCACACTCCGGGATTTGAGCACGTCAACTTCGCCTTCTTGGCGTTTACCGGCGAAGAAAGTGGACTCCTTGGGTCGCGCACTTTTGTGGCGCGCATGCCTCCCGAAATGGGCAAAGTCAAAGCAATGGTCAACCTCGACATGGTGGGGCGCCTCAACCGTTCCGACAGCTTGCGGGTGTACGGGGTCCACACCGCAGTGGAGTTCCGCGAAATGCTTCAGTCCATTCCCGCCGAGGGCTTCTACTGGGACCTTCGCGACGAAATTTTTGCCCGCTCCGACCACGCTCCGTTCATTAGCGCCGGAATCCCTGCCGTGTTTTTCTTCACCGGACTCCACGAGGACTACCACGCGCCCGGCGACGACATTGAAAAGATCGACTTCGAAGGACTCGCTGAAGTGGTTGCTAAAGTGGAGCACTTTGTCACCCTACTCGGCCAAGCCAGCCCCCTTTCAGTACATATTCCCAACGACGAACGCTGATGGGTAAAAATCCAAAAATCGCGGTCCTCGGGGGCGGATCCTGGGCCACTGCGATCGTCAAAATGCTCACGCAGAACGAGGACTACGTGGGCTGGTGGGTCCGTCGCGAAGAGGTCGCTGCGCACATCCGCCAATTTCACCACAATCCAAACTACCTGTCAGATGTAGCCTTGGAGACCGACAAAATCTATGTCGACCACGACTTGATGAGCGTGGCCTCGCAGGCTGAAATCCTCGTGCTCGCGGTGCCCTCTGCCTTCTTGGCCGAAGCAATTGAGCCGCTGCGCGAGCTGCTGCCCCAAAAGTGGGTGATCTCTGCCGTCAAAGGCATTGAGCCCGGGTCGCACCAAATCATCGGCGAATACCTTCACGACAACATTGGCCTAGAGTACAGCCGGTTTGGCGCGATCGTCGGGCCGTGCCACGCTGAAGAGATTGCCTTGGAGCGCCTTTCGTACCTGACCGTAGCAAGTGAAAACGAAAAGCTTTCGAACGCCGTCGCAGACAAGCTCCGCGGCTCCTATGTCAAGGTTCGCTGCACCACTGACATTTACGGAACCGAGTACGCCTCGGTCCTCAAAAACATCTATGCCATCGCTGCAGGATTGGCCCAAGGGCTCGGGTACGGCGACAACTTTCAGGCCGTTCTAGTCAGCAATGCGCTTCGCGAAATGAAGCGCGTCATCGGTGCCGTTCACCCCATCAAACGGCAGATTATTCAGACCGAATATTCGGGCGACCTCTTTGTCACGATGTACTCTCCGTTTAGCCGCAACAGGCGGCTGGGACTGCTTCTCGGCAAGGGCTACAGCCTTTCGGCCGCACGCGCCGAAATGAGCATGATTGCCGAGGGCTACTATGCCGCCAAGCTCATTCGCGAGGTAAAGCGGGATCGCGAAGTCAAAATGCCGATTGCTTTAGCCGTCTACAAAGTCCTGTACGAGAACGCGTCTCCGAAAAAAACGCTGCGCGCCTTGGCCGAAAAGCTCAAGTAGGGCGTGGCAACGTTGTACCTTTACCCTTTATCTAGGTAAACTATGGCACTAAGCGTATTTCTGGGCATGGTAGGCCCCTGGCAAATCGTCTTGATCGTGGCTCTGGTTGTGCTCTTGTTTGGCGGCCGCAAAATTCCCGAGCTTATGAAGGGATTGGGCGGTGGCGTCAAAGAGTTCAAAAAGGCCATGCGCGAAGACGAGGACGACAACTCAAAGGACGACAGCAAGAAACTGTCATGACCTTCGATCGGATCGAAGACCTGCACCGGGCATTAGATTCCGGCCAAGTGACCTGTGTGGCGCTGGCTGAAGAATCGCTGCGCCGTGCCGCCAAAGAAAACCTTTCACTGAATGCACTCGCAGAGATCTTCGAAGACTCTGCCCGTTCCCAAGCCGCTGCCGTCGATGCGCGCCGTGCTCGCGGCGACCGCCGCGCCCTCGATGGGGTAACCATGGTCATCAAAGACAACATGGTCTATGCGGGGCATTCTGCGGGAGCAGGGTCTAAAATCCTTTCGGGCTTCGTGAGTCCGTACACCGCGACTGCCGTTCAGCGCTTGATCGACGCCGGGGCCGTCATCATTGGTCGCGCCAGCTGCGACGAATTTGCCATGGGCTCGTCGAACGAAACCTCGGTCTATGGACCGGTCCGCAACCCGCTGGACACCACCCGCACGCCGGGAGGTTCGTCGGGAGGTTCCGCCGCCGCTGTGGCCGCCGGATGGGTGCACGCCGCCCTAGGCAGCGACACGGGCGGCTCGATTCGCCAACCTGCTGCGTTTTGTGGCATTTTCGGCGCCAAACCCACCTACGGACGCGTTTCGCGCTACGGCCTAATTGCCTACGCCTCATCGTTTGACCAAATTGGACCGTTCACGCGGAGCGCCAGCGATTTAGCGCGAATCACCGAGGTGATTTCGGGCGCCGACGCCTACGACAGCACGTGCAGCGACCGACCCGTTCCGACCATGATGAAGTCCGAGCGCGACCCCAAAACGCTGAGTTTCGGCTACTACCAAGAGGTGCTCGACAACCCCGCGTTGGATTCCGAACTGCGGGCCGCATTCATGGCCCGCATGGACGCGCTCAAGTCCGCCGGGCACCGCGTCGAGGCCCTTCGCTTTGACTATTTGGACGCACTGGTTCCGATTTACTACATCCTGACCACCGCCGAAGCGAGCGCCAACCTCGCACGCTTTGATGGGGTGCGCTACGGATTCCGTGCCGAAGGCGCCCAAACGCTCGACGAGCTCTACAAACGCACGCGTTCTGAGGGTTTCGGAACCGAAGTGCAGCGGCGCATTTTGCTCGGAACGTTTGTGCTGCGAAGCGGATACTTTGACGCCTACTACGGCCAAGCCCAAAAGGCGCGCCGGGCCGTTCAGGACGCGACCAACGCGGACCTCAGCAAAGTGGACCTGCTCATCAGCCCCACAACGCCGCACACCGCCTTTGAATTGGGACGCGAAACCAGCGATCCCACCGTTATGTACCTCGAAGACATCTTTACGGTCCAGGCTCCCATTGCCGGACTGCCCGCGCTAAGCTTGCCCATGGGCACGCACTCTAACGGGCTCCCCATGGGACTGCACCTGACCGCAAAGGCGTTTGACGAACCCACCTTATTTGCCGCTGCGGCATACCTAAGCACATGATTTTACGTCACATATTATTGTCCATCGCGTTGGCTGCCTCACTTATGGCATCTGCAGCAGGACTGGATACTGCCCGATTTGGGCTTGCAACCAAAGTAGATACGATGTACGCCAAGTGGGCGCTCAGCAGCAGCCAGCGCAACTGGGTGAGCCAATTCAAAGGCCCCGCGGATAGTCTTGCCGGTGCCTCGCTTGCCGTCAGCGATGAGGTCCTCAGGCAGCGCTTAGCGGTCTTGGATAAGCGATCGCCAATGGACTTGCGCTACACAACCGATGTGCGCAATGCCATCGCGATGTACGTCGTGCGCAAAAAGGACCTTGTCGCCCGAGTGATGGGCCGCGGTCGCTACTACTTCCCCATTTTTGAAGCCGGTCTTGATCGCTACGATTTACCCCTTGAATTGCGGGCGCTCCCCATGATTGAGTCCGCACTTAACCCATTGGCCACCAGCCCCGCCGGAGCAAAAGGTCTGTGGCAGTTCATGTACGCCACGGGCAAGCTGCAAGGTCTTGAAATCGGAAGCTACGTCGACGAACGCTCGGACCCTGTAAAATCCACCGACGCCGCATGCCGCTACCTCAAGCGCCTGTACGACATGTTCGGAAACTGGGAACTCGCCCTCGCCGCCTACAACGCCGGACCCGGAAACGTTTCAAAGGCCATTCGCGCCTCGGGCGGCAAGACCAACTACTGGGAGATTCGCCCATACCTGCCCCGCGAAACCCGCATGTACGTGCCCAATTTCATCGCCGCCAACTACGCCCTTGCGTACGGCGGATTGCACGGAATCAAGCCCGACCTGCCCCCAGCGACCTTTTTTGACGTCGATACCGTCAACGTGACGGCAACCTTGGACTTGAATGTGGCCGCCGCCAAGTTCAGCGTAGACACTACGTTGATGAAAGTACTAAATCCGATGTACAAGCTTCACGTTGTTC
>JBDLUG010000104.1:0-5921 GCA_039805405.1 Bacteroidota bacterium | reverse complement strand
TCGGCGTGGGCAGCTACGGTCTGACCTACCGCTACAGCAACGGACTCTGCCTTGTGGAGCGCGTCGACAGCTTCCATGTGGTGGCGGCTCCGCCGGCACCCACGATCCACGACTGGAACGGCGATTCGCTCTACTGCCCACAAACGGCACTCAACCCGCGCTGGACCGTGCAGTGGCTCGACGCAAACCAGAACCCCATTCCCGGGGCCACGGGCTCGAGCTTCATCGCTCCAACCACCGGAACCTACTACGTCCGCCTGCGCGCCGGCAACAGCTGTACGGCCACCAGCGGACCGTCAATTGTCATGAGCACCAGCGAGTTCCGCCTGCGCGGAATCCAAGTTCAGCCCAACCCCAGCGCGGGCCGTTTCGAGGTTACGTGGACTTCGGCGGGCGGAACCCCTTGGACCGCCGAGCTTCGCAGCCTTGACGGATCCCTTCTGGGCACCTACGAGGGCACCGACCCGTCGTTGGCCCTAGACCTAAGCCACCTTCCCCAAGGCGTGTACGCCCTGCGGGTGGAGCAGAACGGGCGCACCGCCTCGCAGCAGCTCGTGCGCTTGTAGAATTTTGAAATCCGGTTATAACCGAATAAAGGCCCGGAATCCCTTGGGGGTTCCGGGCTTTTTGATGCGGTGAGAAAAGTAAAATCCGGTTATATCCGAACATCTCCGGCACAAAAAAACCCGCCATGGCGGGTTTTTAGTAGGGTATAACCGGATTTTACTTTTTACAGCGAAACCGTATACTGGAGGAGGCTCTCGAAGAGGGCCACGCCGTCGGTATTGAGCAGGTTGGCGTCGGCCGCGCGCTCTGGGTGGGGCATCATGCCCATCACGTTGCGCTTGTCGTTGCAGACTCCGGCAATATTTTGCACCGAACCGTTGGGGTTGGCGCTGGGAGTGATGGCTCCGTCGGCCTCGGCGTAGCGGAACATCACCTGACCGTTGTCGTTGAGGGCCTTGAGGGTGTCCTCGTCGGCATGGTAGCGGCCCTCGCCGTGGGCGATGGGAATTTGGTAGACTCCGGTCTCAGAAAGGCCGGCGGTCATGGGGCTTAGGCCCGATCCGCGCACGAGGTGCACGTTTTTGCAGATGAACTTACCGGTGTGGTTGCGCAAAAGGGCGCCTGGGACGAGTCCGGCCTCGGTCAGAATTTGGAATCCGTTGCAGACGCCAAAGACGTAGCCGCCGCGGTCGGCGTGCTTAATGACCTCTTCCATGATGGGAGAGAAGCGGGCGATGGCGCCCGAACGCAGGTAGTCCCCGTAGGAGAATCCGCCCGGAAGCACCACCATGTCGACGCCCTGAAGGTCGCGGTCTTTGTGCCAAAGGCTGACGGTTTCGCATCCCAGACCCTCGCGGAGGGTGTGGATCATGTCTTGGTCGCAGTTCGACCCAGGAAAAGTTACAACTCCGAATTTCACGACGCAAAGGTACAGCGGCCGTTGGCCTTGCCGAGCACGTTTGCGAGCCGGTAAAGGAGGCGCGCGGCCACATTGGCGTCCCAGTCGCCCTCGGGACCCGGAGCCACTTCGTTCAGGTCGAATCCGACCAGTACGCGGCCCGAAGCCAGCACCTGCTCTGCCAGGTAGAGCACCTGATCGGCCTCGAGTCCGCCGGCCACTGGAGTACCCGTGTGGGGGCAGAGTTTGGGATCGAGTCCGTCGATGTCAAAGCTGAGGTAGACCTGCTGCGGAAGTTCCGCCACAATTAAGTCAACCTGCTGGGCCCACGTGCGCCCGCCGTAGGCGGCGTGCTTGAGGTCGCGGTCGTAAAACACGCTGCAGCGCGTGCCCAGATTGGCGGCCACCGCCACCTCTTCGGCGCAGTAGTCGCGGATTCCGACCTGTACAATTTTGGCAATGCCCTCGTGCTTCATGGCGTTGTACATGATGGACGCGTGGCTGTAGGTAAAGCCCTCGTAGGCTGCCCGAAAGTCCATGTGGGCATCAATCTGCAGGATTCCCATTCCGGGATGGCGGTCGGCCAGTGCCTGAATGTAACCGAGCGGAGTGCTGTGGTCTCCGCCCAGAAGGGCGACCAACTGTCCGCGGTCGAGGTAGTACTCAACATCGTGGCGGACCTTTTCGACCATCCACGCGCAGGCCTCGTTGATTTTGGCCAGCAACTTTTGGCTGGATACCATGGCCGCGGTTCCGTCGGCGAGTGCGGCCAAGTAGACTTCGGCGCGTTCGCGGTTGCGCTCGGATTTTTCAGCCAACTTGGTCGAGGCCGGAGCCATAGCCAAACCCATCTTCCAGGCGTCTGCCACGTACGGATCCCACAAGTCGACCTGGGCGGCCGCCTCCTTGATCGCTGCAGGGCCTTGGGCGGTTCCTGAGGCGTAGCTCACCGTCACCTCCCAGGGCACCGGAACCACCACTACCTCAGAATCCTCAACCGCATACGGAAGTCCATAAATCTGTTCCCCCGTGGCCAATCCGTTGGGGTCAAAATCGGCCTGCGCGAGTGCGCGGCGCTTGAGGCGTGATTCGTCCATAGCGCAAAGCTAGCTGCTAGATACCAGTTACTGGTTGCTGGCTGCTGGTACCGAGTTACTAGTAACTGATTGGAAAGGATCTCCGAAGCGGACGCCCGTCGTTGGGGGTGAAGCGGAATTCCCAAAGCCACGTTTGGTGGTGGGGCGGTTCGTCCAACGCCTCTATGTGGTGCTGGGGTGCGACGGGTTGGGGCGGAGTCCACGGGGTGGCCCAACGGCCTTCGGGGTCGACCCAGCGGGTTTCGAGCAGCCAGGCGCGGTCAGAATCGAGGTTCCAGGAAAGTTGGGGCGGCCACTGGCGCCGCACGAGGTCAAACTGGCCCTCGGCGGATTGCGGGGCGGGTTGGGGCCAGCGGCCCGGAGTGGCGGAATCGGACCGGGTGTGGGCCCAATCATCGGGGTCCTGGCCGCGGCGCTCGAGCGACATTCCTTCGCCTTTGCCGGGGGTTTCGCGGATTTTTTGGGGGAATTGGTGGGGCGATACCCGTGCCCAGTCAATTCGGATCCCGTCGCTTCGGCGGAGTTCGAGGGTTCCGCCGTCGTCTGTTAGCGGAAGGGCGTGGGATGTGGCGCCCGGCCCGCCCGGCACAGCCGGGCGGGCCCAAGCCCCGGGGCGCGGGGCGCCCCGGGGCCCCGCCGCAGAGTCGCCAGCCGGATAGCGCCGCACGACAGCAAGTGGGTCAGCCGCACCAAACATAACCTGTTCGGGCAGCAAAAACCGGCCGGCGACCGCGGCGCGGCGCCAAGACCCCTGAGCCGACGAATCCCCCGAAGCCCAAAAAAGTCCCGACACGTCGAGCACACGTCCGCTCACGTTGCGCAGCTCGACGAAGCGCCCTTCGCCAGGCAGGGGATTGAACAAAACTTCAGTGATTTGAACCTCGCCCGAATCGGGACTGACCGGCCATCCCGCGGCGACAAGTGTGCAGTCCCCGGGGGTTCCGTCGGCGTGCACCCAGCCAGGAATTAGGGGCAGCTCAAAGCCTTGGCCGGGAACGCCAGGCCAGCGACCCAAACCCGAATCCCAGTAAAGGTCTGTACGTTCTGAATGCGGCCGTGACGCAACCCAGTGGCCCCCAGACCAATCCGCCAAAGCCAAAGAATCAAACGGGTAGAAGGCTGACGTACCCAACGGAAGCGGGTGGCGCCAGTCGACGTGAAGGGCGCTGTCGGCAAGCAATCCGAGGATTCCGCCCTGGCGCGGCCCCACTGGGCCCCATTCGGTGCGCCCCGGGCTGGACCCAAGCGCATTGGTCGAAGACTGCCACGCACGGGGCAAGGCGGCGAGCTCGGGATTGGACTCGAGCGACCATCCGCCCAAGGCCTTGTCGGCGGGCTGGTGCATGTCGGGCTGCGTGCGACCCCACGCGACAATCTGGCTGTCGGCCGTGGCAAGCGACCAAAAGGCGGCTGAGGCGGTCAAGGCAAGCGGAACGTCCCAAATCCGCAAGGAATCGGGCCAGTCCATGCGGGCATCGGCGAGTAGCAGCACTTCCCCGGGCTGCAGGATTCGGTCGAGAAGCAGCCAACGTCCGCTGCCGTGGGCAAGGGTCCAGCCGACTGCGCGCCGTGCGGAATCTGCCGTGACCAAGAGCTCAACAAAGTCTCCGGGTGAAGAACGCCAACTGACTTTGGGTTCGGGGGCGACGAGGATTTCGGTGACCGCGACGTCACCAGGACGGGCTGCTTCAATGGGCTTCCGCGCCGGCAACGCATTGGCGGCAAACGACAAAGGGCCCCAGCGAACGCTGCGCGTTCGCGTGGCCGTAACCGTTGCTCCGAAGCGCACTTCACCCAGGGCTTCTGCGCTTGAGTCCGCATTGCCCCACGCAGAACCGCTGTCGAGCGGAATCCCGAGCGTGTCGCGCACCAACCATTCAAGGCGGTGGCCTGCGGCAGAATCCCAGGTCCACGCCCACTCGACTACCGAGGCAGCCCGGTCGAGCAGGCCCGAGGAACTCGCGGCCAGCAGCAGTCCGTCCGACCGTCGCGTGAGCCGCAACTGGTCGCTGCTGCGCCCAAATTCGAGGC
This sequence comes from Bacteroidota bacterium, assembly GCA_039805405.1. Taxonomy (GTDB): domain Bacteria; phylum Bacteroidota; class Bacteroidia; order Flavobacteriales; family Schleiferiaceae; genus TMED14. The sequence continues at coordinate 1,388 of JBDLUG010000104.1, read as the reverse complement.
GGTAGCCGCCCGATGCTGCGGTGTCGCGCACCTCCCAAAAGGCGAAGTTGACCGACGAAGGGTTGAAGTCGAGGCGCAGGGTTCCTGAGGCCGACGCGAGCCGTCCGCCGAGGCCCCGCCGCCAAAGGGCATAGGTTCCGGCTGCAGGAGCAGCCAACCGAAGCGCACTCCCGTCTTCAAATGCCATTGTATCGCCGTGCCACGCCGACACGCCGGCAGACCAATCCTCGGTCCACGGGCCCCACTGGGCCCAAAGGCCCTGGGCAAGCAGCCCAAGGCATAACGCAATTAACCTGTTCATCATCCGTACTTTTGCGTCAAACCTAAATCCCCCTGCCGCGCTATGCGTTTAGCTCTAGTTGGTGCCACCGGAATGGTCGGCGAAGTCATGCGAAAAGTCCTTGTGGAGCGTGCGTTTCCGGTCACGGAATTTATTCCAGTGGCCTCCGAAAAATCCGCGGGAAGCATTTTACACTGGAACGGGGCTGACTACGTCGTGCGCACCCTCGCAGAGGCCGTGGCGCTCAAGCCTGACCTGGCCATTTTTTCTGCGGGCGGAAGCACCTCGCTCGAGTGGGCGCCCAAGTTCGCCGAGGTGGGCTGCTTTGTGGTAGACAACAGTTCCGCGTGGCGCATGGAGCCGGGAATTCCGCTCGTGGTGCCCGAAATCAATTCAGACGCCCTAACGGCCGACGCCAAGATCATCGCCAACCCCAACTGCTCGACAATTCAGCTGGTCATGGCGCTCAAGCCGCTGCACGACGCGCACCCCATTCGCACTGCACGCGTCAGCACCTACCAGAGCGTGACCGGAACCGGCAAGGCCGCCGTGGACCAGCTCGCGAACGAGCGCGCTGGCAACTTCGACGGCCCGATGGCCTACGCCTACCCGATCGATAAGAACTGTATTCCGCACTGCGACGTATTTCTCGAGAACGGCTACACCAAAGAAGAGATGAAGCTGCACCACGAGACCAAAAAAATCCTCGGCGACGATTCGGTCGGAGTGAGCGCGACAGCGGTGCGGGTTCCAGTTCAAGGGGGCCACTCAGAGTCTGTGCTCGTGACCTTTCGCGACGCACGCCCTTCGCTCGACGAGGTGCGCCGCCTTTTAGCCGCGATGCCCGGTGTGGTCGTTCAGGACGACCCCGCCGCCAAAGACTACCCCATGCCCCGTTTTGCCGAGGGCCGCGACGAAGTTTTTGTGGGCCGCATTCGCGAGGACGTAGTCTGCGACCGCTCGATACACCTCTGGATTGTCGCCGACAACCTTCGAAAGGGGGCGGCAACGAACGCCGTACAAATTGCCGAACACCTGATTTCGGCCGGATTTTTGCGGTAGTCAGCGCCGCAGCACCTGCGGGTGACCGCAGGTTCCGCGACCCAAA
>JBDLUG010000103.1:0-5945 GCA_039805405.1 Bacteroidota bacterium | reverse complement strand
GTACTGGACTTCGACGTCCGAAACTACCCCGTAGACGCCCAGCAACTCATCGATAAAGCGACGATTGAATTGATTCGAATCAATAAGTTCGAAATCGTCGACAAATACGACATCGAGTACATCTCAAAGCGCGACCAGGTTGACCTCAAGGGCTGCTATTCCAAGATTTGCCTTGAAGACATTGGCAAGCGCCTAAAGTGCGACTTTCTGCTTACCGGTTCGTACGACGTTCTCGGTGATCGTGTAGCCGTCACGGTTCGTTTGTACGACGTCGCCAAAGGCAGTTTTGCCGAATCCGCGAGCCGTGTGTACTTAAATATTCCGCAGCAAAACCTCACGATGATGGAGGTGGCGATTAAGGACCTGCTTGCCGTGGCAAACGACGAAAACCTTATCAAGAAGTTGACAATCAGCGAAGAGTACGAAAGCGCACTGAACAACCCAGAGACATCGGTCATCAACAACAATGGCCCGCGACTTGGCGTAACTGCAGTTGTAGGTGGGAGTACCCAAATCCTGATGGCTGACCCGAGAACGGGAGGGTTTGGGTACAGCTTGCCCGCACTCACCTCATTTGGCTACCAATTCGAGCAAGTTTTTGTTAACAGCGGCGACTTTCAGGCCCTATTTGAATTCATTCCGTTGATTGCCGGACTGGAGTACGGCCGCGTGATCCCTAGCGCCAACGTTCTGATGGGCATGCGCAACAGCCGTACCGGTTGGGAATTTGCGGTTGGACCAAACTTTACTACGACCGTGACTGCAGAGGGCTATATGCAAGGTGAGAACTTCATTATTCGCGGCACACAGGGTTACGACCCCACGGGCAAAGAAGTAATTACCCGCCTTGACTCTCGCGGAGACCTTGCAGTATCCACCGGCTTGGTACTTGGGTTCGGAAAGACGTTTAAGTCGGGCAAAATGAACTTCCCGGTGAATTTGTTTGTCGTGACGCCTGGTCGCGGAGACTCTTGGCGCATCGGAACCTCAGTCGGATTCAACATCGTGCGCAAGAAGACACCGAGCTTTACGCCGATGACCACCCAGACTAAGCCGTTGACACCTGCCGCTTCAGGTGCCTCTGTGCAGCGAATCACCATCCAATAAATCTAGTTGTACGTTAAGGTAGCGCCGGGCCGAAGGGTCCGGCGCTTTCTTTTGCTGGCATACCGAAGTACTTTCGCAGGGCCATGGAATCTGGAACACGCCTCAATAAGTACATCAGCAGCCACGGGCTTTGCAGCCGCCGTGAAGCCGACCGCGCGATTGAGGCCGGAGCCGTTCGGATCAACGGCCGGGTAGCAGTCCTTGGAGATACCGTTCGGGACGGCGACGAAGTCGAGGTCTACGGGCAAAAGGTGGTGGCCAGTTCTAAGCCCCGCGCCGTATACCTGCTCCTTAATAAACCCGAGGGGGTGACTTCAACGACCGACCCGAGCATACGTGGCAACGTAGTAGACTATGTGCGCTATCCCGAGCGGATTTTTACAGTGGGTCGCCTTGACAAGGATTCCCGCGGATTGCTCTTGCTGACCAACGATGGGGATTCCGTCAATAAAATTTTAAGGGCGGGCAATGCGCACGCCAAGGAATACTGGGTTCAGGTGCGCCGTCCGATTACCGATGCAGAGCTTGACGTGATGGCCCGCGGAGTTCCGATGCTCGGAACCCGAACGCTTCCGTGCACCATCGAGCGGATTAGCCCGCGTGCGTACAAAATCATCTTAATCCAGGGCTTGAACCGCCAAATTCGCCGAATGGCCGAGTACGTCGGGCACGAAGTGGCAATTTTGGAGCGCAAGCGCATTATGCACCTCACCGACAAAGGATTGCCTACGGGAGCGTGGCGTGAATTGACGGAAGCAGAAGTGGCACAGTTACTCGAGGCAGTCAAAGACAGCGACGGAGACCCTACGGCCCGCGTTGAGGGGCCTCGACCCAAAGATTTTCACCAACCGGGACCAGGCTACCGCGGTCACCAACCCCGCCGATGAGGTTGGCGCTCCTCGCTCTGGGCGCGGTGCTGCTGTGGTTTGTGGCTCCGTACTGGCTTCAAGAAGGGATGTTTATGGACGGACAGATCTATGCTGCCGTCGCACAGAATCTCGCGGATGGATTGGGCAGCTTTTGGGCTCCGGTGTACCAGCCGTCGTCCCCAGTCCCGTATTCAGAGCAGCTGCCGCTGTTTACGGGCATGGAATCGATACTTTTTCGCCTTTTGGGCGGAAGTGTTTGGACCGAACGCCTCTTTATGGCAACGGCCTGGATCGCGACAGCGGCCGGCCTGTGGGCGCTTCAAGTGAAATGGTGGCCTGAGCGAGGCCTCGAATCGACCGTATGGACGGTGGCAGTGTGGACATCGGCTCCATTGGTGGGATGGGGCATGGGAAACCACGTGCAAGAAATGTGGATGGCTCCGTTCACGGTTTGGGCGGTGGTTGCGATGTCCCATTCGCGCTGGCTGTGGCTGGGCGGATTGCTCACGGTCGCAGCGGCATTGTTTAAGGGGCCGCAGGGACTGTTTCCGTTGGTGTGGCTTCCGCTGCTTGGGCTGCTCGGGGTGCTCCAGCGTGGTGCTGCGGCACGAAGGTTTGGGATCGTGCTGCTGGCGCTCGGTGTGGCGGCCGTCGGACTTTGGCTGTGGGACGACGCCCGTGAGGCCATTGCACGCAACGCAGGGAACCGCCTGGTTCGAACGTTTACCCAGGCTCGAGCGGTGACTACTGCGGATCGGTTATGGCTGCTGGGGCCGATGTTGGGTCAGTGGGCGGTAGTGCTTGGTGCTTCGCTGGCGGTGGCGTGGATTCGGTTTGGTTCCCTTCAAGCTAGGCTCGACCGCAGGGTTCTGGCGATGCTTGCGTTGGGGCTGAGCGCGTCGGTTCCGTTGATGGTGACGCACGAGCAGCGGGATTTTTATGTGATCACTTCATTGCCCTTCATGGCCCTTGGCCTTGGTAATGCATTGGGCGGAACCAAAGTGGTGCGCAGCCGGGCGTATGCGTGGGCGCTCGGAGTGTTCGCGCTACTGGGCATGAGTTCTTTGCCGTGGCGTCGCGTGGAGCGGGATGCGGAGCTAAGGGCGTCCCTTCAAACGTTTGAGGGTGATTTTGCGCCCAGGTCGGCGTTCAATACGGTTCCGGAATTGAGGCTGAACCACGAGTTGGCCGCATACGCAATGCGCCACTACCGTTGGGAGGTGGACTTGGCGAACGAGCGGCGCCGTTCCAATGTGGTGCGGCGTGATTCGGTGCATCCCGGGAGGGTGGTTCTTTCAAAGAGGGCCGACTCGTTGCCTTAGTTTGTTTGAGTAGTGTGCATGAATGGTTGGGGCGGACCTATCTTTCGCCACCGAGACAATTCACATTTGCATGTCTGACCAAGACCGACCCGACGCTGCCTTTCACGAGAAAAAGGACAAGAACAAGAAGACCACCAACTACGGGGGAGGTCAAAAGCTTAAGATGAAAAAGGCGCTGAAGCACATGAAGCCGTTAAAGCCGGGTTCAAAGAAGCGGTAGGCTTTTGGTTTCGAGAAACCGTCGTGAATTTTAGGGGGAATTAGTGGACCGCGGAGCGGCCCATGATTCCTGAAGGGGGTGCCGTACACGAACCACCAACCCGAGGCAGCTTCGCTGCCCTCGGTTTTTTCATTTTCTATCGTCGCTCAAGCGATCTTGGCTCGGCCTTAAATGAAAAAACCCAGGCCGAAGGCCTGGGTTGGTGTTCCGTGTAGCGAGAGGGGGAATTGAACCCCCGACCTCAGGGTTATGAATCCTGCGCTCTAACCATCTGAGCTACCTCGCCGGAATGGGCGGCAAAAGTAGGGTAGAAGTAGGGATTCCGCAAAAGGAACTACAAATAGTACGCGAAGGTGAAGGCAGGTAGGGTGAAGCGCTTCCAAGCCCGCGTGAGGTTTTCGTAGTCGTAGACGTGATTGCCCCCTAGGCTTGGGTCTTGCGTATCCACGATTCCGTCAAAATTGGTATCGTAGCCCAAAAAGGTCGGTTCGTCCTCGGGGTAGCGTGCATTCAGAAAGCCTACGTTGAAGTAGGACTTGCTGCGGCGACTGTAGATTCGAATGGCGGGAAGAACCGCGGTGATGTCTTCAGAGGTGAAGTGCCACACTTCAGCGGTGAAGCCAAACCGCGAGCCAAAGGCACGGTATCCGCTGGCGTTGTAGGCGATTCCGGAATTAATGTCGAGTAGGTCTTCGCCTCCGAAGCTAAGGTATCCGACGCCGGCCGAGAGGTTTGACGAGGGGGTACCGAAGGTTCCGACCGCGAACGGAAGGGCAAAATGGCCGTTGCCCGTGATCGGAACTCCTGCTAAGGCCCCAATTTTGGCGTGGAATTGGGGCGCGAGTTCGATGCCGTAGGAAGCGGTTCCGTAGACGCCGAGAAAGAGGGGAGTCCCGATGCCGGCTGAGAAGTGGTCGGTGATTCCGATTTGAAAGTCGACCAGTGGACCTACGACGTTGAGGTAGGCGCTGTCCTTGGGAATGCTGAAGCCACTGGGAGCAAAGGCATAGCGGCTCGCATGGGCATCGCGATCATCTTGAGCGAAGGCCGACGGCACGAGCAGAATCAGGGCTAGGAGGAGTGGTATGGTTTTCATGTCCTAAAGGTCGGCAATCGGCGCCGTGCAAATACTGATTTAAATCAGTTCTAAATACGGCATGAAATTTTCTTGCCCAATTGGGCCGAAAGGTTATATTGCAGCTCCAACCCAAGAATTCCGAGATGTCTGATCGCGTTCCGCTAGTTATCGAGTTTCCAGTGCGTTGCTCTGCAGCGATGCTGTATTCTTTTTTAAGCACCCCGAGCGGATTGTCGGAATGGTTCTGCGACGACGTGAATTCGCGCGGCGACACCTACCGCTTCTTTTGGGGCGATACCGAAGAGGTGGCGACGGTGGTTCGCAAAAAGACGAACTACTTCATTCAGTACAAATGGGAGTACGACGACAGCGACAACCGCTTCTCGTTTGAATTCCGCATTGACGTAGATGATTTGACGGGGGACGGACTGCTCACTGTGACCGACTACGTTGAACCCGATGAAGAATCTGAAATGAAGTCGTTATGGCAGAGCCAAATTCACACCCTGCTCCGGACCATCGGGTCGTAAGCACGCGCGCTGCGTTTGCCCTTTTTACAGCGGCTTCGTGCGCACTGGCTCTTTGGACGTGCTCCATCGGAAGCCACGATTTCCAGCGGTCGCTTGATCAATTCCCTTGGTTTGAGCTCATGCACGGGGTTACGGCCCTTGGTGATGGTGGATTTGCCCTCGTTATTGTACTCTGGCTCGCCCTTCGCAGAAGCAATCGTGCCGAGTGGACTGTGTTTGTGGTCGGTTTTGCGGCAGCGGCCTTGATCCCTCAAATTGGCAAAAACTTCATTTGGCCCGACGCGATGCGTCCGTATGCGGCGGTTCAGGGTGTGCGGTTGTCCCAGCTGCTCGATCCGGCGCTGTACAAATCGTTTCCGTCGGGACACAGCTCAGTCGGAGCCTTTTTTGCACTCTTTTTGGCCTACCGAAAGCCCTCGTGGCGTTGGCTGTACCTCGTGCTTGGAATTACCGTCGGATTTAGCCGTCTGGCCCTGCACTTTCACTGGACCGAAGACGTCATAGCAGGTTGGGCTGTGGGACTTTGTTCCGCGTGGCTTGCCGAACGTACCTTGGGCCCCAAACTAGACACACATGGGACTACTTGACGGTAAAGTCGCCCTCATCACGGGCGCATCAAAAGGAATTGGCAAGGCCATCGCCGAGCGCTTTGCACAAGAGGGCGCAAAAGTTGCCTTTACGTACTTGAGCAGCGTCGAGCGCGGACAAGCGCTTGAAAATGAACTCAGCCAGTACGGCGAGGCCGCTGGATTCCGCAGCGACGCCTCGAGCGGCGAGCAGGCTGAAAAGCTCATCGAAGACGTCGTGGCACGATTTGGC
>JBDLUG010000102.1:0-5989 GCA_039805405.1 Bacteroidota bacterium | reverse complement strand
AATCCGTACCACAGAATGCGGCGAAGCAGCTTGTTCACAGGAGCAGATCTAGGTCAGTAAAGGGCTGATCGAGCGTTTGGGCGACCGAAGCACTGGTTACCTGACCGTGGTAGAGGTAGACGCCCTTACGCCAGTGGGGCTTGGCGTGCAGCGCCTCTTCGACGCCGCCGAGGTCGGCGAGTTCGCGCAAGAGGGGCGAGGTCAAGTTGTTGAGTGCAAATGAGGCTGTGCGCGCCACGCGTGCGGCGATGTTCGGAACCGCGAAGTGCGTCACCTCAAACTTGGTGTAGACGGGGGCGTCCCACGAGGTGACCTCGCTGGTTTCAAAGCAACCTCCGTGGTCAATGCTCAAGTCGACGACTACGCTGCGGGGCTTCATTCCGGCCACCATCTCTTCAGTGACGACGACGGGAGTCCGGCCGTTGACGGGGCGAAGGGCTCCGATGGCGACGTCGCAACGGCTCAAGGCCTTAGACAGAATTTGGGGCTGCAGCGTGCAGGTGTAGACGTCACCGACCCGCTCGCGAAGGCGCTGAAGACGCGTCATTGACGAATCAAAAACTTTGACTGAGGCTCCGAGGGCTGAAGCCAGGCGGGCAGCGGTGGTACCGACGGTTCCGGCACCCAAAATCACAATTTCGGTGGGCGGAACCCCTGTGACCGCACCCATCGCGTAGCCCTTGCCGCCTGACCACGTGGACAGGTACTCCATTGCGACGGTAATCGCTTGGCTGCCACCGATTTCGGCCATGGACCGCACAAAGGGGGCACGGCCTTCTTCGTCGAGAATGCTTCCGTAGCTGAATGCGGTGATGCGCTTGGCCTTGAGGGCATCGACAAAGGCGGGCGTGAGGGTTCCGGGCTGAAGGGTTGAGAAGAGTACTTGGCCCTGAGCCATCAGCGGCCATTCGGCCTCGCACGGCGCCTCAACTTTGGCGAGCACCGGGCACCCAAAGACGACGCGGCGGTCGGTGGTCACTTCGGCTCCGGCCTCGGCGTACTCGCGGTCGCTGTAGCGCGCGGCGGTTCCGGCGTTGGACTCGAGCACCACTTCGTGGCCTTGAGCGACCAGCAAGTGCACTCCCTCGGGAGTCAAGGCCACGCGGTTCTCGGCCCACGTCGATTCGAGCGGAATCCCAATGCGCAGACGCTGTGATTTGGCGTCTACCATGAGGCGTTCTTCTTGGGTTTGAAACACAGGTGCGGCTTCCATGAATCCAGGTGTGCGAAGGTTAGCGGTAGGTTCCTACGAAGGTAACCTTTCTCGCGCCATCCTCAAGTGCCTCAATGTGAACGCGTGCCGACTCTACCGGCATCAATTCACCGGCCCGTTCGGGCCATTCGACCCAGCAGGGCTGGCCACTGTCGAGGTAGTCTTCAAAACCCATGGCGGCAACCTCTGAAGGTCGATCAAGGCGGTGGAGGTCAAAATGGTAAATGGGTCCGTCGGGGGATTCGTACTCGTTGACCAGCGCAAACGTGGGGCTGCTCGCGCGGTCTGGGGAACCCATGGCACGAAGCCAGTAGCTGATGGCCGTGGTCTTGCCCGCGCCCATTTCGCCACGAACAGACACGATGCCCGCCAAATCCGCAGCATGTTCTTTGGCCCACTGCAGCCACGCTGACGGATCCTTTAAAATGTGCACCTCTTCCACAGCTGCAAAGGTCAGGTACGCGGGCGAAGGACTGCAAACGGAACCACAACTTCTTCGAGTGAGATTCCGCCGTGCTGGTAGCTGCCGTCAAACTTCTCGACGTGGTGGTGGTACTGGTTCTGGTACACGAAGTAGTCCTGCTCGCCGGCGAACACGACCTTGTCGCCAAGGTTGGTCGCGGGAATTCCAAGGCGTTCGGGATCTGCCACAAGGGCGACCTCTTTTTCTTTGAACTCCATTCCGCGGCCCACCTTGTAGCGCAGATTGGCGGTAAGGTCGCGGGCTCCCCGAACATGAACGGGTTTTTTGACCGTGAGGGTTCCGTGGTCGGTCGTAACCACGAGTGTCACCCCATCATGGGCCAGGTCGTCGACCCAGGCTTTGAGGGGCGAATGGTTCCACCACGAGGCCGTCAGGCTGCGGAACCCACGGTCGTCCTTGGCCAAGTCGCGCAGGATCACCTCGTCGGTTTTGGCATGGCTCATTCGGTCGATGAAGTTGACCACCACGGCAACGAGGTCTTTGCCGCGCAGCTCGCGCCACTTGGACACAAAGCGTTGCTCGCTGGTCGCATGCGTGAGCTTGGCATAGCCCGGAGTCGCCAACCCGTTGCGGGTCGCCCAGTGCGCCAAAAAGAAGTCTTCGTGTCCGTTGCGTCCGCCCTCTGCATCAAGCACGTCGCGCACCCAACGGTCGGGGTGGCGCTTTGCGAGTTCCGAAGGCATGGCTCCGCCCAGAAGCGCGTTGCGGGCGTACTGCGTCGCGGTAGGTAAAATACTGGCATAGACGTCGTCGGATTCCACGCGGAACTTGCTCGTCATCAGCGACTGAATCTCTTGCCACTGGTCAAGGCGAAGGTTGTCAAAAACCAAGAGTACCACCTTTTCTCCGCGGTCAAGGAGCGGCTTAATGCGCACGTCGAGCAACTGGTGGCTGAACAGGCAGGGCGACTCATCGTCGTGCAGCATCGAGGGGTAGACGTCGGCCCACCAGCGGGTAAAAAGCCTGTTCGCTTCCTCGCGCTGGTGGTCGAGCATGGCGCGCATTGACTCGGCTTCGCCACCGGCCAGTTCGCGGTCCCAGCGAAGGAGTTCGCGGTAGACCTCGGTCCACGAATCCCAGTTGTGGGCATCAGAGATGCGTTCGCCCAATTCGCGAAATCCCTGCTGGTAGCGGCTTGCACTTCGCGCGCCCTGCAGCGCGCCCTGCCCGAGAATCCGGGTCAAAGTGGACAGCACCTGGCGGGGCTGCACGGGCTTGAGCAAGTAGTCGGCGAGCTGCGACCCAAGGGCGTCAGCCATGAGGCCTTCTTCTTCGCTCTTGGTCACCATCACCACCGGAAGCGCCGGCTTCAGCGCCTTGATCTGGGGCAGCACGTCCAGGCCGCTTGGCCCGGGCATGTGCTCGTCCAAAAGGACGCAGTCCAGGGACTCTGAACGCACCAAAGCCAAGGCGTCCGCCGCATTGGTGGCGGTGACCACTTGGATTCCGCGCCCCTCGAGGTACAAAATGTGGGGGCGAAGTGCCTCGACTTCGTCGTCAACCCATAAGATCCTCGAATTTTCCATGCATTTGTGGTTAAGTTTGGGTATTCAAGCTATTTCTATGCCGCCCGTTCCCGCGACCAACAAGTTCAAACTTTTTAACGATCCGATCTACGGTTTTATTTCGCTGCCCTCAGAGCGAATTTTTGACCTCATCGAGCACCCCTACGTGCAGCGGCTGCGGCGCATCAGCCAACTCGGACTCAGCTACTTGGTCTACCCAGGGGCCTACCACACCCGCTTTCACCACGCGCTGGGCGCCATGCACTTGATGCAAAAAGCCATTCAGGTTCTGCGTCGAAAGGGCGTGGAAATAACCGATTCCGAAGCCGAATCGGCCCAAATCGCGATCCTGCTTCACGACGTGGGCCACGGGCCGTTTAGCCATGCCCTAGAGCACACGCTGCTCGACGGGGTGCACCACGAGACGGTTTCGCGCCTGATCATGCGCCGACTCAACGACGAATTCGGGGGTAGCCTCGACGAGGCCATCGCCATTTTTGAAGGCAGCCACCCCAAGCGTTTTTTGCACGAACTTATCTCGTCCCAGCTCGATATGGACCGCATGGACTACCTCAAGCGCGACGCCTTTTACACCGGAGTCATCGAGGGCGCCATCAACAGCGACCGCCTGCTTGAAATGCTTCACGTGGCCGACGGCCAACTCGTGCTCGAACACAAGGCCATTACGTCGATCGAGAAGTTCCTGATGAGCCGCAGCCTTATGTACTGGCAGGTTTACATGCACAAAACAGTGCTAAGTGCCGAGCACATGCTGGTCGAGGTGCTGCGCCGCGCTTCGTTGCTCGCCCAACGCGGTGAGGATCTTTTTGCAGGCCGCGAACTCGCTACGCTGCTGCGCCGTCGTCCGAACCACGACGAATTCACCCGCGAACCCGAACTTCTTGAACTCTTTGCGCAGCTCGACGACAGCGACATACTCAGTGCGATCAAGCAATGGCAACGACATAGCGACCCCGTGCTGAGCGCCCTCAGCCGGCGAATTATTGAACGCAAACTATTTAGAATCAAGTTTCTTGATTCGCCCTTGAGCGCTGCCGACCGCGCGCTGCTTGAATCGTCGGTGGCTTCAAGCATGGGGCTTTCTAAGGAGGATTCCCGGCACTTTGTGCTCGAGGGCATCGCGACCAACAAAACCTATGCGTCTGACAAACAGGAGATTAAGCTACTTAAGCGCAACGGTCAAATTATTCCCCTCACCCAGGCATCAGAAATCCTGCCTTTAAGCGTTTACAGTCAAGTAATCACCAGACCCTTCGTGTGTTGGCCAAAGGAACTTCCATGGATTCGCTAGGCGCTAGTGCCCTGCCGGCCCGCCCTGCTTCAGAGTGGGCTCAGGTGCTGGGCGGCGTGCTCGAGGGTCCTGAGGCAGCCGTCGAATTCGCCTGCACGCTCGAGGCCGGTTCACCGGGCGGAATCAGCTTCTTGGCCAACCCGAGCTACCGCCGCGCCTGGTCTGCATCAGGTGCTTCAGTGGTCCTCGCAGGTACGGATTCTGAAACTCCAAAAGGATTTGACGGGAGCGTCATTCGGGTAGCAAACCCCTATGCGGCATGGGCAATGGTCCTCGCAAGCGGCCAACGCCATGTAGCTTGGGCGGTGGCGCGGCCCAAGGGCGTCGACCCAAGTGCGGTTCTTGCTCCCGGTGTTCAGCTCGCCGAAGACGTCGAGGTCGGGCCGCGCAGCGTGCTCAACCCTGGCGTCGTTCTGTATCCCGGAACCGTCGTCGGAGCCGACTGCGTGCTTCACGCCAATGTGGTACTGGGTTCCGACGGATTCGGATTTGTACCGCCCCACCCGGGTGCGGCGGGATGGACCAAGATTCCGCACCTCGGCCGCGTGCGCATTGGTGACGGCGTTGAATTGGGTTCCGGAACCTGCGTGGACCGCGCCGTCGTCGGCGAAACCGTGATCGGAACCGGGTCCAAGCTCGACAACCTCTGCCAGATCGGGCACAACGTGCGGATTGGAGCACACTGCGTCCTCGCCGGGCAAGTGGGCGTTGCGGGATCAAGCGTGCTCGAAGACTACGTCGTCGTTGGGGGCCAAGCCGGAATCGCAGGCCACATCACCATCGGCCGTGGCGCTCGGATCGGAGCCCAAAGCGGAGTCGCCAAATCGCTAGCCCCTGGTGCTGAAGTACTTGGCAGTCCGGCCGTGGATGCCCGAGAATTCCGCCGTTTCTTTGCAGCCCAAAAGTCCGGTAGAGGTTGATTCAATACACACTAATTCAAGAGTTTAGCGCAAAAGGTCGCGGAATCCACAGCGGTTCCGCCTGCCACGTAGTGGTGAAACCCGGTGAGCCAGAAAGCGGTTACGTCCTCATTCGCAGCGACTTAGAGGGTTCGCCCCGCGTCAAACTTCACCCGAACCTCGTCACCGAGACCGACCGGTGCACCACGCTGAGCCAGGGAGAAGTGCTGGTGCACACGGCAGAGCACTTGCTCTCTGCACTATTCGGAATGGGTATTCTGGATGCCGAAATTCACTGTTCCGCACCTGAACTGCCCATTCTGGATGGATCCGCCCAGCCCTGGATCGAGGCCATTGAAGCCGCCGGTCGCCGTCCCTTAGGGCCGATGCGCGGGTACGCGCTCCGCACTCCAGTCCGCGTCGAAGACCCCGAGACCGGCTCGTGGGCAGAGGCCACTCCGGCCGCCATCCCCAGCTACCACGTCGCCCTGAGCCACGAACCCGAAGCCATCGGAACCTGCACCGCGCACTTCACCTACGGTGGGGACTATGCGGCAAACGTCGCCCCTGCGCGAA
>JBDLUG010000101.1:0-6071 GCA_039805405.1 Bacteroidota bacterium | reverse complement strand
TCTCGTTAGAAGAGATTCAAGCGAAGATTTCAGTCCACTAAACTCCATGAAATTGCGGGTTGCCGATGGCGTCAATTTGGCGCTGTCGCTTCAGTATGCATGGGTTGAACGCGAATTTGGACCTAGTGTTCGTCGAGGGGTGGAGCTCGAAGTGCTGAAAACCTATGAGCGGCTCGTGCGCCATCCGTTCATGGGGCGAAAGCTCAACGCTAAAATTCGAATCGCCACTATCAATCGGAACCTCGGTCTAGCCTATAACGTCGGCAGTACGTCCGTCAACGTGATCGCTTTGGTGCTTTTTAGAGCAAACTAAACACCCCGCCGATCACCAGCGTGGCCCAGATGTTCATCCAAAATCCGCGGCCGGCCATGTACGGAACCGTGACTTTGCCGGAGCTGAACACAATGGCGTTGGGCGGCGTGGCCATGGGGAGCATGAAGGCACAGCTGGCTCCGACCGTGAGGGGCAGGGCCAGGGTTTCGAAGTTCAGGCCTTGGGCCGAGGCGACGGCGAGGGCGATGGGCAGGGTTCCGCTCACCAAGGCCATGTTGCTGAAGAGCTCGGTGGTCCACACGCCGATGGCGGTGAAGGCAAAGATCCAAACCCAGGGGGGCAATGGATGGTCTGACAAGGCCTCAAGGGAGTCGAGCCAACCCGAGGCCTGCATGGCTGCAGCGAGCGAAAGTCCGCCGCCAAAGAGGAGCAGGATGCCCCATTCGATCTTGCGTCCGTCCTTCCAGCGCAGCAGGGGCTTGCCTTCGCGGTCCCGGACTGCAAACATGGCGAGGGCTCCCGCGATGCCGATGACTTGGTCGGGCAGGGCCCATCCGTAAGGGGTGACGAAGGGTTCAATCCACTGGCGGGTCATCCATAGAATGGCGGTCACGCTGAAAATCAGGGCTACGCGGACTTCGCCTGATGTCCAGGGGGCGGGCTTGGGCCACTCGAGGTCGCCCAGGTCGACCGACGGCATGCTGCGGCTAAGAACGGCAAAGGCGATGACCAAGAGCACAAGCGAGAGCGGGAATGCAATGCTGCTCCATTCCACAAAGGTGGTGGTGATGCCAAGGGTTTCTTCGCGGAACGCGGCGTAGACGAGGTTGGGCGGGGTGCCGATGAGAGTTCCGATTCCGCCCAAGTTGGCACCCCAGGCCATGCCCAGCAGGACGCGGCGCTCGAGGTTATTTTGGGTTTCTTTCTCACCCGGAAGGTGGCTGAGAAGCGACAGGGTGAGCGGAAGCATCATGACAGCCGTAGCCGTGTTGCTCATCCACAAGCTGAGGATGAAAGTCGCGAGCATGACCCCGCCCAAGACGGTGTGGCTGCGGTGGCCGACGTGGCGCAGGATTCCCAAGGCCAAACGGCGGTGCAGGTTGTGGCGTTCGATGCCCCGTGCGAGAAAAAATCCGCCCATAAAGAGGTAAATGAGCGGGTTGGCGTAGGCGTTGGCGAGGTCGGAATTGCTTAGAATTCCGGATCCGCCAAAGAGCACAAGGGGGAGCAGGGCGGTAACGCCCAAAGGCAGGGCTTCAGTGAACCACCAAAGGAGCATCCAAAATGCAGTACCCACGACGACGCGCTGCTCGAAGGGGATGTCCAGGAATTGAAGGGCAAGGTAACCCAAGGGGCCGATCCCGAGGCTGAGTGATTTGAGGTTCACGGGTAGAGGTAGGTTAAGGCGTAGTTACCCATTTCGAGGGCTGAGTGGGCAACGTCAGGTTCAAGGTGCAGCGACCATGCGATGGGGCTGTTGAGGGCGAAACTCTGGTTCAACGCCCGTTGGTAGGCGTAGTTGGCTCGCTGGACGCGGTTGACTCCCTGAGCATCTGCCTCAGTGGTGTGCCTGAGGCCTGATGAATTGGGGTCAGTGTCAGCGGATCCAACGGCGAGGTGAAGGGGCGTAGCCAAGGCCTTGCGAACATCGAGGTCGCTCGCGCGCTGGGTGGTTCCGAGTCCGTAGGGAAACTGATTTGCTGCGTACGGAAGGGTGTACCACCCCGAAGAACAGGCCACAATGCGGTCGCACTGGGGGCGGTGCGCAAAGAAGGCAAATCGGTGGGCAAACTGGCCTCCAGCTGAGAATCCGACGAGGTCGTATCGGGCGTCTTTGCTCGCGATGGCAGTGCGAAACTGGCTAAAGATCTGCTCAATGACCGAGTATGTCCATTCAGTGCTGTCGTTTTGGGTGGCGACGCTCGGGTTTTCGCCGTCGTCAAAGAGGTTACCCAGCAGAAAGTAGTTGTTGGGGTATTCAGAATTGCCAAAGTTGGGCATCAGGATGATGGCGTTGCGGCGGTCGGCTTCGGGCTTGAGGGCGTTGCGCAGGTATTCGCCATCGCGGGTATTGCCGTGGACCACCAGGGCGATGGGGCTGGTCTGGTGCGCGGAATCCGGGATGTGGTAGTAGACCGTGATGGGACGGTTACTCAGGTGTCCGGTCGGCGTAAAGGTGAACGATCCGGTACCAGAATACAAAGTGCGGTCCAGCGGGCCGTCTGACGGGATTGGTGGAGGATCCGGCAGGCAGGACGTCGCAAAAACCAGGGCAAAAAGCACAGCGTAGCGATGGTACACTCCGCGAAGTTGGCCGACTTTAGAAGTTTCTGTGCAGTCCAATTTGGTTATTTTTTGAAGTCCAATTTAGTTGGGGATTTCGGCACCATCGTATCGGCCAGTACGCTGATCCAGTGGTTCATTTGGGATTCATGCACACTGCCGGCGCCTACAACAAGTCCCGATTGTGGGGTTTCTGCCCAAAAGTGGTCGTCGAGCAGGTGGGGGTGGATTCCGCGCTGGGCAAAGTTCCCGCGAAGCCGCACGTTGAGGGATGCGCCCGGCGGCGGTAGGAGTACGCCGTGCTGGGCTCCGGCGGCGAGGTGAAGCGTCCAGTCTGAAGGTAGGTGTGCAGATACCGCGTCGCGAAGGGCCGCCTTTCGGGCGGTCAGTGCGCGGTGCAGTACTTTGGCGTGCTGCTGCCAGTGGCCCGCCTGGATAAATTCATGAAGCACTGTTTGGGCACTGGTCGAAACAAATCGGTGCGATTGGCCCATCAGGGCATGCATGGGCCGTACGAGTTCGTGCGGCAGAACCATGAATCCAATGCGAATGGAGGGGTGGAGCACACGGTTGAATGTGCTGAGGTAGATGACATTGCGCCGGTAGATTTCGTGTGCCAGCAAGCTCGTTGAGGCTTGGTTCCCCAGAGCGTGCTCGTAGTCGTTTTCGATGAGGTACCCGGCGTGCTGGGCGAGCTGTTCGGCAAGTTCCGCCCTTCTCGCCAAACTAACTGCCGTACCAAAGGGGTAGGCCGCACCTACGGCAACGTGGGCCAGTCGGGCACGTCCAATTGGCGATCCTTGGTGGGGCGAAAGTGGGATTTTTTCGGCCCGGAGTCCGCTAAAAATGCGGTGCACGTTGGGAAAAGTTGGGTTTTCAAGAGCCACGGAGTCACCCGGATTGAGCAAGAGGCTTCCGATCAAAAACAGTGACTGCACCGAACCCGAGACCACCGCGATTTGGTCGGGCTCGCAGCGAATTCCGCGCTCGCTGTAGAGCATTTGTGCCAGGGTTTGCTTCAGGATTTGCTGGCCGGCAGTACTCGAGTAGGTGAGTCCCGAAACGCGTACGTCGCGCCAGTAGCGGTTAGTCAAATTGCGCCACTGGTTGACCGGGAAAAGGTCGAGAGGTGGAATTCCGGGCTGCAGCGGGTGCGCACTCGAGCCTGCACTGCGTACGTCAGGGCTCTGCGATAAGAAGGCTTTGCCAAGGTCTGAAAGTTGGGGAGGGTCAGCGTTTAAAGCATCGCTGCGCGGCTCAGAGCTCCGAAAGGGGATGGGCGCCACCCAAACCCGGGCGCCTTGGCGGCTTTGGGCCTTACCTAAAAAAAGCAAGTGCTCATAGGCTTTAGCTACGGTGGCCCGTGATAGGCCTAGGGACGCGCTCAACGTTCGTGTTGGTGGGAGGTCGCTATCTTCGGGCAGCATACCCGAGTCGATGAGCTCGACCAGTACGTGCAGTAGCACGCTGAACTTTTGGTTCTTGGCGAGGCCATGATCCGAACGTTCGGCAAAGGCGCGGTAAATGATGGGGAGGTTCAATGGTTCCGAAACTGGACTGTTAAATTAGTTCAAATTGGTCTGTTTGCAATGCGTTTTCAATTGGATTTTTACGTTTCAAACCCTTAATGCTATGCCACTTACCCACCGAAGTCTTTTTATGGCCAGTGTTCTGGTCGCCGCCTCGTGCACGACCAACGATGTGGACTTGGTTCCGTTAGCTCAGATTCAAGCTACGGCTTCGGTCATACCGGAATCTGGTGGAACTCTTGATGTAGTAGTGACACTTGATGCCGCGACCTCCAAGGTCGTTACCGTAGAATTGGAATTCAGCGGAACAGCCATGTCAGACGATTACCAGGTTTCGGCGACGACGGTGGTGATTCCGGCCGGCAGCCTCAGCGGCTCGGTAACCATCACGGCGACCGACGACAGTGAGGTTGAAGGCAGTGAATTTGTTGAAGTACGCATGGTTGGGGTGATCAATGCTCTCGCGGACGCCAACAGCGTGGCGGCCTTCACCATTGACGACGACGATCAAGCGGGTCCGTCCATCGTGATCAACGAAGTGCTGTACGACCCGTCGAATTCGGGCTTGCTCGGCGACGCGAACGGCGACGGAGTGTACGTGCAGGACGAGGATGAGTTTGTCGAATTCATCAATACGGGTAGCCAGCCTCTCGACGTGAGCGGATGGAAGGTGTACGACGCAAGTGCCCTGTCTTCTGGCACGCCGCGGCATGTTTTTCCGGCCGGTTCGGTGATTCCGAGCGGCAAGGCTTTGGTGCTTTTTGGTGGCGGAACCCCAACGGGATCCTTTGGCGGCGCGGTGGTGCAGACCACGACGACAGGTGCGATAAACCTGAACAATGCAGGTGATGTACTTACGGTTACCGACGCCCAAGATTCCGTAATGCTGACTTTTGACGTGACGCCATATTCAGACAATCCGAACGAGTCGTACACGCGCAGTCCCGACATCACCGGCGAGTTTGTCCAGCACAGTACGGTGGGCAGCGGAAGCCTGCTTTTTTCACCCGGAACCCGCCTGGACGGTAGCTCGTTTTAATCTCGACCAATGGCCCTTCTGGTTCTTCTGATTCTTGTTTCGCTCACGGCATGGTCGCTGTACCGCCAATGGCATGCACAGTCTGTGCTGTTCGTGGCCGCCGTGGTCATGCTGCTGGCGGCGCTGGCCTTGGGAACGCCCCAAAGTGCCGCGGTGCGCGAAGGAATTCCGGTAGTTTCGCTGCTCGTGGACTCGTTTGCGTCGAGCCTTAGCGGGGTTGGATTGATGATTATGAGCATCGGCGGATTCGTCGCCTACGCAGACCATATTGGCGCATCAGAGTCCCTCGTTGTTCGGGCGATGCGCGCGCTAGAACGCTTGAAGTTGCCACCCAACCTGCTGGTTTTGGCCTTGATTCCCCTTGGGCAGCTGATTTTTATCTGCGTGACCTCGGCTGCGGGCCTGGCCGTGCTGCTGATGGCCTCGGCCTATCCCGTCATGGTGCGCCTGGGCGTGCGGCCCGTGACCGCCGCGTCGGTGATTACCGGTACGACGGCGTTCGGAATTGGTCCCGCTTCGGCGCTGACGGCGGCAGCGGCCAAGGCTGCTGGAATTTCGGTAGTCGACTACGTCGTGGCGCACCAAATGCTGCTCGCCATGCCGCTGATGATCGCCATTGCCCTGCTTTATGGCGTGAGCAACTGGTGGTTTGACCGCCGGGCGGAGCCGGCGGAGCCTGTAGCGGTCGCTGCGGCGAGCACTTCAGCGGTCAAGCCGTGGTACTACGCCGTGGTGCCCGTCCTCCCGATTTTGCTCATGGTAGGAAGCTACTTTGCTACCGAGACCTGGGGTCCACGGTTTACACTGACGACTACCGCGTCGATGTTCATGTCGTTTGGCATCGCCTGGGGCGTGCACACGTTTTCGACCCGTAACCTGCGCGGAGCCGTGGATTCCATCGCCGTGTTCTGGAAGGGTATGGGCGAAATTTTCACCACCGTGGTGA
>JBDLUG010000100.1:0-6100 GCA_039805405.1 Bacteroidota bacterium | reverse complement strand
CGGACCCTGTAAAATCCACCGACGCCGCATGCCGCTACCTCAAGCGCCTGTACGACATGTTCGGAAACTGGGAACTCGCCCTGGCCGCCTACAACGCCGGACCCGGAAACGTTTCAAAGGCCATTCGTGCCTCAGGCGGCAAGACCAACTACTGGGAGATTCGCCCGTACCTGCCCCGCGAAACCCGCATGTACGTGCCCAACTTCATCGCCGCCAACTACGCCCTTGCGTACGGCGGATTGCACGGAATCAAGCCCGACCTGCCCCCAGCGACCTTTTTTGACGTCGATACCGTCAACGTGACGGCAACCTTGGACTTGAATGTGGCCGCCGCCAAGTTCAGCGTAGACACAACGTTGATGAAAGTACTAAATCCGATGTACAAGCTTCACGTTGTTCCGGCGCCAAGGGACGGAAAAATGTACGCCCTTGTGCTGCCCCGCGCCGCCGTGGCAAGCTTTCAAGAGTGCGCCGACTCTGCATATGCCGCATCGAATAAAACCCGCGTTCGCCCCGAGTCTCCCGAGCCCCAAACCACTACGGCATCTAGTGCTCCGGCAAGCAGCACAAAGCGCCACACGGTGCGATCAGGCGAAACCCTCAGCGCCATTGCCCGCAAGTACGGCGTTCGCGTGAGCGACATCCAAAAATGGAACGGCCTGCGCGGAACCACGATCCAAATCGGCCAACGCCTCATCGTGAAAAAATGAAGTGGCTCGCGGTCCTGCTATTAGGCCTTGGTGTCGCGAGCTGCGGCCCTGAAGGGACTGCGCCGGCTAAGAAGGAGCGCACGCTTCCGACCAGCAACGGATCGCACAACGACCTCACCGTCATCTGCCCGCAGGACCTCTGGGAGTCGTTTGCCGGGCTCGCCGTGGCCACCGAGTTGGGCAAGCCAGCGCCTGCGCTTCCGCAGTCCGAACCCACCTTCTCAATCATTCATGCCGAGCCCCAAAAGGTCAATGCCCTGCTGCGCCGCGGTAAAAGCTTGCTCAATCTCGCGGTGATTCCGGACTCGAGCGCGATGCTAGTGGTCCACAATGTGTACGCCCGGCCGCAAATCGCCATTCAAGTAATCGCTCCGACGGCTGAGGCGCTGAAGGCCATGCTTCCTCAGGCATTGGCCAAGGCTAGTGCCCTCTACCGTGAGCACGACGCCTCTGTGCTCGCCGTGCGGATGCGTAAAAACGCACAAAACCCACTTCCTAAAGAGGTTAAAGCGCTCGGAATCAAATCCATGACTCTGCCCGAAGGCTTTGTGGTGACCTTGAGCAAGCCCAACTTGGTGGTCCTTCGCCTCGAAACCAAAAAGAGCACCCAGTACTTGATACTCACGCGCACTCCCGACACCGATTCTCCGACCCCCGAAGCGGACGTGATTTCAGACCGCGACGCACTGCTGCGCCAGTACTTCGAGGGGCCACAAGACAAAAGCCACTTGTCGACTGAAATGCTCCTTCCGCCCGTTCAAGCGTTTGACGACGCCCACGGCGTCCGTCGACTGTCCACCAAGGGCCTCTTTAAGACCGTGGGCGGCTACGGAGGCGGCCCCTTTGTCAGCGTCCGCAGCTTTTTGAACGACCGCAGCATCGGAACCGCCGACGCGCTGCTCTTTGCCCCGGGCACCAGCAAAAACAGACTCCGCATGGAACTCGACCTCATCACCGGATCGGTGGTGTGGGAGTAGCCCCATTGGCGGCCGGCTAATAGCTACTGGCTTGCGGTTTCTTGTGGCTTACGCCATGTTTCTTGTGGCTTGCGCCACGTTTCTAGTTTCTCGTGGCTAGTAACCAGCAGCAAGTAACGAGTAGCTAGTAACCAGTAACAAGTAGCTAGCAGCCAGTAGCTAGTAACCAGCAGCTAGTAACTAGTAGCCACCTACAAATTCCTCAGAACTTCTACGGATTTAAGGCGGCCCCACCCCGTGTGCTGGGCCTCGAGGTAGGCGAGCAGGGCGTCGAGGGCATCGTTGCGCTCGGCGCGGTCAAGCGAAGTACTGGTTACGGCGCGCGCTAGAGCCTGTGAGGGCCCGGGGGGAAGCGCAGAACTGGCGAAGCTTCCGATGGGCGCCCATGCACCTTCGGCGGGAAAAAACGGCCAAATCCCCTCGGTGGCGGGGGAATCAGGTGCTTCCAGCTCAAATCCGAGGTGGCGGCACACCAAAAGGGTTACCTCGAGCGCACCGTGGGCCACGGGCGCTCCGCCATCCCATCGGGCTAAAAGTTCGTGAACGTCGTCAAAAAAGGCCGAATTCGCACTGCCTTCGTACAGAACGGCCCTCAGCAGCTCAGAAGTGTACATCACCAGCATCTGGAGCTGCGGCTCGTCGTGCAAGCGGCGCCAAGGTGGATTGAGTCGGGCCTCTTGAATGCGCCCTAGCGAACCTCGTCCGCGGGCCGGAACCAATTCCAAACTGGCCAACGGCTGCGCCATGGCAGGACGAAAGCCTCCGGCGGCAGATCGCAAACTCGGAATGTACGCCGACCAGGTCCCCTCAGTGCGTAGCCAAACGCGAAGAACTGCGGCGCGTTCACCTTGTGGAGTGCGGCCGAGCACCAAGGCCTGGTGGGCATGGGGAGTGCTCAAGGTGGTCACGGACGCACCAAAAGCCCTTGGACCACAGTGGTTTGGGTTCCGAAGGGGTTGTTGATCCAGAACTGGTACAGGCCACTCGGAACCGGTTCGCCTGTGGCGTCCATGGTGTCCCACACAAACTGGCCGCCTGAGGCATAGCCCTCGGCTACGCGGCGCCCATCTGCCGTCGTCACCTTCACGTAGGATTGGTCGACAAGGCCGGTGATGGTCCACATTCCGCGAAACTCGGGTCGGTAGGGATTCGGAAAAAGAAGGGCGCCCTCAAAGCGGTCGCTGGGCCCGACAGAGGCCGAGCGCAGCGAAAACAGTCCAAAATCGGTCGCTATGTAGGCGTAGCCTTGGTCGGAGTCCAGGGCCAGGCCGGTAATGCGGTTGCCGGGAAGCGGGCTATTATCCTGACGGTAGTGCGCCAATTGGGTTAGCCCGTCGGGCGAAAGCACAAACAGGCCCGCCGTCGCCGTGCCGACCCACTTTCGGTTGCCGCCGTCGACCGCAATGGCCGTGATGTCCTGGCCGGCGAGCACCGCCTGTACGCGTCCGTCGGCCTCGACAAGGAGCTGCTGGGCCTCAAAATTGCCGCCCGTAAACGCATTTTGTGGCGTGTAGAGCACGGCGAGTCCGTTGGCGGTTCCGACCCAAAGCTCGCCGTCGCGGTCAAAGCTAAAGGCCCCGATGCTGGAGCTGGGGAGGTTGCCGTTGCCGGTTCCGGCATTCAAACTTCGGGCGGAAGCTGCGCCGCCCACCACCCGAACGGTCACAATGCCGGCCGTCCGCGTCTGGACCCAAAAGTCGCCGTTCTCGGCCTTGGTAATGCGCCGTACCGCCTGCCCATTGAGCGCGCCCACCGCGTAGCCTTGCCAGGTTTCGGAACTCGGATCGTAGCGGTGCAGCGGAACGTCAGATAAGCTGTTGGTCACCCAAAGGGCGCCGTCGTCGCCCCAGGCGAGTCCGCCGCAGCGGACGTCGTTGGGTCCAGCCCCGTTGGCCGCTCGCAGCGACGAATTGCTGACCGTCCATCGACGGTAGAGGGTATTGGCGCGGAACTCGAGTACGCCTCCGCCCCAAGAGGCCGCAAACCAGTGGGTCGAGTCCGCCGGATCGGTGAGGACTTCGAGAATGTCTTTGGCCCCGTCAAAATCAGATGCGCTGCGCCATGCGGCCCCCGGGCGGGCCTGGCGGTACAGTCCCCCATTGAGGTAGAGCGGGGTCCACGGGCCTTCGACGGCTCCGGTGATGACGGTGGTTCCGCGAAGGGCGTCCCAGCGCACGTCAAAGGCTTCGGGGCCAGCTGGCCCGTTCAGACTGCGGTGCTGTGCGTAGCTGGCGTTGTCAAAGAAGCTAATTCCACGGGACGGATTGGCAACCCATCGAACCGGCTTGCCGTCTTGACCGTCAAATCCGCACGCGAGGTCGCGGGGCAGAAATCCGGCGTTGCCCGAAAACCCGGCCGAAAGCACCGACTGGATTTGGCCTGCAGGGTTAAATAGCTGCACGTCAAACGAGCGAACGACACCCCATCGGCCTGCACACGGGCATATGCGCTGGGCCACTTGGCCATCAGATGGCGTTGCGAGGGCCGACCATCCGCCTGCAGTGCGCCGGTAGGCCTTGCCGGCCGAAACGGCGGCCAACTCTCCGTGCGAAGCGGCCAATGAGGTTAGGACAGAGTCTGAAAAGCGTCCGCGCGCCTGCCACACAGAGGGCAGATAAAGGGGGTCCTGAAGAGATGCCGAGCGCAGTCCGAGTTCCGTCGCGGCAAAAATGCTGTCGCCCAAAACAGCCACCGAAGCCACATAGGTGGGATTGCTGTTGGTGCGCATCCTGTAGGTTCCGCGAACGGCATTGAGCTCAAGGTCCAGTTCGACCACGCCAAACGCGGTCGCGACAAACACGCGGTCGGCGCTCGCAAAGGCAAACTCGAGCACCTCGGTGTAGCCCTGAAACTGCCCGCTGCGGGGAATGTCGTCGAGCGTCCGCACGTCGTTGGGCGTCCACCGGTCGATGCGGCCGTCGCGGTAGCCAAGCAAGGCAAAACTGCCGTCGGGGCTCGCCGCCAGACCCGAGAGGCCCACGCCGCTCAGACCCTCGACGCTGCTGTGGCCAGAAAGGACGCGGTCGGGCCACTCCAAACTCGTAATTCCGAACTCCGAAAGCGCCAGCACGCGGTCCTGCATCACAGCCACCCGTTGTGTCGTTCGAAAGGGGGCGTGGTACTGCCACTCGGCGACCGGCGTCTGCGCCAGCGCGGCCCACGAAGCGAGCCACACGGCCGCCGTGATCTGTAAATAGCTTCCTCGTCCCACCTCACAAAGATGCATACCTTCGCAGTATTAAACGTATGAATCGCTTTCTGCACCCCACCGCATGGACTGTCCTGCTTGCTGCGGCGAGCTTCGGATGCAGCCCTAGCCCAGAATTCGCGGTCGTTCGCGACATTCCCGGCGAGGCTTGGTACGCCGATTCCATGCTCGTTTTTGACGTCGAAGTGAGCGACACCACTGCGACCTACCGCGTCGAAGTGGACGTGCGGCATGCCGGAACCTATGCCTACCGCAATCTTTACGTGGGCCGCGACGTGCTGAATAAGGGCGGAACCGTGTACCGCGACACCGCCGAGTTCCAGCTCGCCAGCCCCGAAGGTCAGTGGGTCGGCGACGGAATCACGGGGCTCAAAACAGTCACCTTGCCCTACCGAAGTGAGGGCCTGCGCTTTCCGAAGCCCGACACCTACCGCTTTCGCCTGCAGCACCTGATGCGTGATGAACCACTTCAGGGCATTCATTCGGTGGCCCTAAAATTGTACCGCGAAGCACCTTAAGCACCCCAGAAATGGCTAAACAATCTGATCCGGATTTTCGTCCCTTGGTACGTTGGTTCTGGTACGCCGTCGTCGGCGCGCCCACCTTTTTGGTGCTGCTGCTCCTGCTGACCTGGGCGGGACTTTTTGGAAGCCTTCCGTCGACCGAAGAGATCGCCAACCCCAAGAGCTACCTCGCCACTGAAATCATTACTTCAGACAACCGCCAGCTCGGAACCTTTTTTACCGAAAACCGCGTCCACGCAGACTATAGCGAGCTTCCCCCGCACCTTGTGCAGGCCTTGATCGCCACTGAAGACGAACGCTTTTACAACCACGGCGGAATCGACTTTCGTTCTCTGGCACGGGCAGTGACGGCGCTCGGCCGCGACGGCGGCGGCTCCACCATCACGCAGCAGCTCGCAAAGCAAATGTTTCACGAGCCCGCCGGAGGCCTGGGTCGCATTTTTCAAAAGCTCAAAGAATGGATCATTGCCATGCAGCTCGAGTCGCGCTACTCAAAGGACGAGCTGATCGCGATGTACTTCAACCAATTTGACTTTCTCTACCAAGGCGTCGGTATCCACAACGCCGCCAACGTCTACTTTCGAAAAACTCCCGACGAGCTCACCATCGAAGAGTCCGCCATGCTCGTGGGCATGTGCAAAAACCCTTGGCTGTACAACCCTGCGCGCGCCGGCCGTGAAG
>JBDLUG010000099.1:0-6103 GCA_039805405.1 Bacteroidota bacterium | reverse complement strand
TTTCCCGACGGACTTTTTGACTTCGTGGAGGGCTTAACTGTATTGACTTCGACGGGGCGCATCATTCTGCCGGCGCTCGAGCCCTTTGGCTCGTCGCTGTCCAAGCAGCTTTCGTCGGCCGACGAGCGCAAGCGCTACGTCTACCAGGAGCTCTACGACTCCACGCTGTTCCGCGCTC
This sequence comes from Bacteroidota bacterium, assembly GCA_039805405.1. Lineage (GTDB taxonomy): Bacteria > Bacteroidota > Bacteroidia > Flavobacteriales > Schleiferiaceae > TMED14. The sequence goes on along the minus strand of JBDLUG010000099.1, from coordinate 5,925 downwards.
AGGAACAAACCCAGCGCAACAAATTCATGCTCCGCGGCCGCTACAAGTCGGCGGGCGGATCCGTCATACAGCTCAACTCCTTTAACATTCCCCGCGGATCCATTTCGGTCACGGCCGGGGGCAATCGACTTACTGAAAATCAAGATTTTACGGTGGACTATGCCCTGGGTCAAGTGCGAATCATCAACGAGGCTATTGTTCAGAGTGGGGTTCCGATACGGGTTAGTTTTGAAAACAATTCGCTCTTCAACTTTCAGGCAAAAACGTTTACGGGACTCACAGTCAACCACCAGCTCCAGCCGAACTGGGTGGTCGGAGGCTCCCTATTGCAGCTTCGCGAGGGGGCACTCACCCAAAAAGTGAGTGCCGGAGACGAGCCCGTTCGCAACGCCATCTGGGGACTCAACACCCAGTACGAGAAGAATTTGCCGGGTTTGACGCGCGCACTTGACAAGCTTCCTTTTGTGTCCACAAAGGCACCGTCAAGCATCATGCTCACGGCAGAGGTTGCGCAGCTCCTTCCGGGGTCACCGCGCATCATCAACGTCAACGGTGAGCCGACCACCTACCTCGACGACTTCGAAAGCAGCCAAACGGCGATTGACCTGCGCGGAACCACCACCTGGCAGCTCTCCTCTGTGCCCGACGGCCAGCCAGACCTCTTTCCTGAAGCTTCCATGGCCAACGACTGGGCCTCGAACTACAACCGCGCCCGCCTGGCCTGGTACATGATTGACAACTCGTTTTTTACCGGAACCAGCATTACGCCTCAAAACATTCGCGACAACCCCGCCATCACCAGCGACCACTACCAGCGCATGGTTCCGTTTGCCGAGGTGTTCCCCAACATTACCCTGGATCCGAGCCAGGCGCGCAACATCAACACCTTTGACCTGCAGTTTGACCCCACCGAACGCGGTCCGTACAACTACGACGTTCAGGGCTTGAACGGAATTTCTGCGGGCTTGAACCCCGACGGAAGCCTTAAAGATCCGCGCAGTCGCTGGGGCGGAATCATGCGCCAGCTCACCATCAACAACTTTGAGGAGCAAAACATAGAATTCGTACAGTTCTGGGTGATGGACCCCTTCTTGGACAACCCCAGTGCGCCGGGCGGCGATGTATACCTGCACCTTGGCAACGTATCTGAGGACATCCTCAAGGACGGAATGCAGTCGTTCGAGCACGGACTCCCTGCTGACGGATCGCGAACAGATGTGGATTCCTCGGTTTGGGGCTATGCCTCTCGCTACCAACCCGTGGTCGACGCCTTTGACAACAGTGGGGCCTCGCGTCCCAACCAAGATGTGGGCCTTGACGGACTCCGCGACGACGACGAGCGCCGTTGGCTCGGCCCTGGATCCCAAACCTACCTCGACCGCATCCAAGCCGCGTTTGGCCCCGGGAGCCCCGTGTACACTGCCGCACAAATCGATCCGGCCGCCGACAACTTCGTCTTTTACCGCGGCACCAACCAAGACCAGGCCGACGCAAACATTTTGGAGCGCTACCGCTACTTCAACAATCCCGACGGCAACTCGCGCACCGATCTTGTCGACGGCCAGCCCGCGATGAGTACCAATATGCCCGATAAAGAGGACGTCAACCGAGACGCCACCCTCAACCGAAGCGAGCAGTACTTCAGCTACCGCATTTCAATGCGCCCCGAGGACTTTGTGGTTGGCCAGAACTACATCGCCGACATCTACGAAACCACCACTGACTTATTGCCTGACCAAACCCGCAAGCCGGTGCGGTGGATTCAGTTTAAGATTCCCGTCTTTGAACCCGACCAAAAGGTGAATGGAGCCCAAGACTTCAGGTCGGTGCGCTTTGCCCGCTGGATCTTGCGCGACTGGCAGCAGCCTGTGGTACTGCGCATGGCGCGATTGGACCTCGTGCGCGGCGAATGGAGGCGCTACCGTTTCAGCCTTGACGCGGCCCGCGAGATGATTCCCGTGGACGAATCCGACGAAACCTCGTTTGCCGTCAATGCCGTAAACCTTGAAGAGAACGGCGGCCGGGTTCCTGTGGCCTACGTGATGCCTCCGGGAATCCGCCGTCAGGTGCTTCTGGGCAACACCTCAATCCTTCAGCAGAACGAGCAGTCGCTGAGTCTCCGAACCTGCGGGCTACGCGACGGAGACGGCCGCGCCGTCTTCAAGAACACCAGCGTCGACATGCGGATGAACAAACGTGTAAAAATGTTTGTGCACGCCGAGGCAGGTGACGATCCAAATGCGTTAAACAACGGAGACTTGCGTCTTTTTGTGCGCTTCGGAAACGACTACAGTCAGAACTACTACGAATACGAAATGCCCCTCACCGTAACACCCTGGGCGAGCACGGCAGAAGATGTGGTGTGGCCCGCGGCCAACGATGTCGACATCGAATTCGCAATTTGGACGGCACTCAAGCTCGAGCGCGATGCTGCGATGCGCACCAATCCCAACATCACTCCCGCAATGCCGTACGAGCGGGTTGATGGAGATCGGGTGTACCGTGTCGTGGGCACGCCCAACCTCGGGTGGGTGCGCACGATGATGGTGGGCGTTCGCAACCCCCGCCGCTCCTCATCCAACCCTACCGACGACGGCTTGAACAAGTGCGCGGAAGTGTGGATCAACGAACTCCGAATGACCGACTTTGATAACCGCGGTGGAGTGGCGGGCATTGCGCGCGGAACCGCCAAGCTGGCCGACCTCGGCCAGGTGGCGCTGAGCGGAGGCTTCTCGACGCCCGGATTTGGAGGAATCGATATGGCTCCCAACGAGCGCAATAAGTTTAGTTCGGTCAACTACGACATGCAGACCAACCTGGACCTGCACCGCTTTTTACCGGGGAACAGCCGACTCCGACTGCCGATGTTTGTCACCCATGCTCAGGACTGGAAGACGCCCATGTTCAATCCCTACAGTCCCGACATCGAAATGGGCAAGGCGATAGACAACCTTCCGGGCGCTCAGGCAAAGGATTCGCTGCGTACCATGGTCAGCGACTTTATGCAGCGGCGTGCGGTCGCTTTCACCAATGTTCGACTTGACCGCGCGCCAACTGGCGGATCCGCTGGGGGCCGTGGCCCCGCCATTGGCCCTCCGGGCATGGGAGATTCCGAATCAAAGTCTGCAGCCCAAGGTCTCAATGCAGGCGAAGGCAGCGCCAAGCTCCCCAAAAAGCCGATGCCGTGGGACATCGAAAACCTCAGCGCCACGTACGCTTTTAATGAAGTACTGCGCCGTGACGCCAACACGCTCCAGGACCTCAGGGTCGAGAACCGCGGCAGTCTGGCATACGCCTACCAAACGAAGCCGATAAATATTCAGCCCTTTAAAAACCTGAAGCCAAAGAGTCTCGCACTGATTCGTGACGCAAACCTCAACCTCACACCGTCGCGCGTGAGTTTAAGGGCTGACGTCCTTCGAAGCCAGCAGACCATGCAGATGCGCAATGTGGACAATCCAAAGTTTCAGCTGCCGATTACCTACAGCAAGAACTTTACGATGGACCGCAACACCAATGTGATTTGGGATCCGACTAAAATGTGGAAGCTCGACTACACCTCGCGCATTCGACTGCGTTTTGACGAGCTCCCTGGGCCCAATTCCGAGGACAGTGTGCGGGATTTCTTGAACGAAAACCTTCGCGCAGGCGGTCGCCCCATAGAGTACCACCACACCATCAACACCACGTGGGCGATACCGATTAATAAGCTCCCGCTGATGGGATTTTTGCAAACTCAGGTGCGCTACACCGCAGACTTGGACTGGAAGACCAACTCCCTCTGGGCGACCCGTCCAGGTCTGGATTCTCTGAACTTCGGAAACACAGTTGAGTCAAGTGGCAAGTGGAACGCGTCAGCCAACGCGAACATGGCGACGCTGTACAATTTAATTCCAGGCTACAGCAAGCTGAAGAAGCCCTCACGTGGGGCTACGGCGCGCGGCGGAAAAGCGCCAGCTCGTGCCGCAGGGGCGAACGCCAAAACCGATAAGGCCGACGAGCCGAAGTTGGCCAAAACAATCCTTGTGGGAGCCGTGGACTTCGCGACGATGCTCAAGAGCGTGAATGCCACCGCGAGCCTAAATACGGGGTCGCTCCTCCCCGGATTCTCAACGACTCCAGTGCTCAGCGGAATGACACCTTCGGCCCAGTGGGCTCCGGGATGGAGGGCTGCGCTCGGACTTCCGCACGACATGCCGTCGCTGGCCGCAGCAAGTGGCTGGTTGCTCGAAAACCCACGCCAGCCGCTGCGCGCGAGCGAAACCACGACCCGCAACATCACCCTACGCGCACAGCTTGAGCCCCTTCAAGACATGCGCATCACCTTAAATGCAACCCAGACCTACGGACGTCAGGCTTCGTACACGTACCGCTACTCCACGGGGACCGGAATTGACTCTCTGTTTGCCGAAGGCTTCCACCCCTTCAATCCGCAAGAAGTGGTCACCTACAGCAGTAGCTGGCTGTCGTGGCCAACCGCCTTTGACGTGAGCAAGGGACCCGATTTTGAAAGTGCCGCCTACGATCAATTCAAGGCGGCCCGCCTGGACGCCTCGAAGCGATTGGCAGATGATCAACTCTTGCGTGACCCCAACTACACGGCTAACTTCATCGACTTTGGGGACTCGTCGCGCTACGGCTACGACGGATTCTCGGTCCTCCACACCGACGTGCTCGCCAATGCCTTCTTGACGGCGTACGGAAACCGCTGGACCGCCAACCTCCCAATGGGCAACTATGCGGCCCTGCCGTTCTTCCCGAACTGGAACGCGACCTACACCGGGCTCATGCGCCTCAAAGCCGTGCGCAACGTATTTACGGCACTCAGCCTTAGCCACTCGTATGCCAGTACCATGACCGTCACGGGTCTTCAAACGCACATGCTGCGTGCCCAGCGCCTTCAGGACAACCCCTTGGATCCCTTCCCGCGCAACGACAACTTTGACATTATGCCAGACCGCCAGGTGGGGCAGATTTCGGTCACCGAATCCATGTCGCCGCTGCTCGGAGTGGACCTGCGCACCAAGACCAATGCCTCATTTAAGCTCAACTACGGCATGACCCGCCAGCTAAACCTCAGCATGGCCAACAACCAGCTCACAGAGAGCAAGTCCAAGGATGTAACGGTAGGCGTCGGCTACATCGTTAAAGATGTGCAGTTCCGCATTGTCGAGAATGGCGGAATCCCGCGCACCATTAAGTCGAACCTCGAACTCAAACTCGACGTCAAGTTCAGCGACAACCAAACGGTTATTCGCCGAATTCTCGAAGATTTCAACCAAGCGACCGCCGGCCAAACGCGGACCACCATCAAGTTGACGGCCGACTACCGCATGAGTCGCCGACTGACGACCCAGTTCTACTACGACCAGACGGTGAGTTCGTTCAAAACGTCGCAGGCATTCCCGACCAATCAGTGGCAAAGTGGCATCGCACTTCGCCTGAATCTAGGCGGATAATTCGAGCCTGCACCATCCTATATTTGCGCTATGGAATTCCCCAGCAACGCACGCTACACTAAAGACCACGAGTGGATTCGCCTGGACGGCGACATCGCCACCGTTGGCATCACCGATTTTGCCCAAGGAGAATTGGGAGACATCGTATTTGTCGACATCCCTACTGAAGGCGAAACCCTCGCTGCCGAAGAGGTATTCGGATCCGTCGAGGCAGTAAAGACCGTGAGCGACCTCTACCTGCCCGTGGCCGGCGAGATTGTTGAAGTCAATGCAGCCATCGACGGCCAGCCAGACTTAGTCAACACGGACCCCTACGGCGCAGGCTGGATGGTGCGCATTAAAGTGGCTTCAGTCGCAGACGTTGAGGCGCTTCTCGATGTGGACGCCTACCGCGCTTTGGTCGGAGCATAAAACCCGCATTTTCGTGCAAAAAATACTCCAGCAGCGCTGGTTTTGGCTAATGCTC
>JBDLUG010000098.1:0-6167 GCA_039805405.1 Bacteroidota bacterium | reverse complement strand
TCAGGATTGTTCTTATCTGTCTTGGCGAGGCCAGTCTCTGGGTCGTTGGGCTCGATCAGCCACACGATGCGTCCGTAGTACTTGTTGCCGATTCGGTCAATTTTGACGCGGGCGCGGCCGTTGCTGGGCTCCCATACGCCGAGGAGCTTGTCTCCGGGGGATTCTTGAAGTTCAAAATTGAGCGATCCAAAAGCGATCAGGGCCGACATGGCCCACAGTGAAATTTTGCGAAGCATTGAAGTTAAGATTTTACAGTGAGTTCGAGCGAAAGGTTGAGTTTGAAGTTGCGGTTGCCGTCGTAAAAGTCTTCGGCGAGGTCGGCGTCAAGTACGAGGTACAGCGTTCCTTCGGCCACGATTGCACCGAGTTGCGCATCTGGAGCTACGTCAAGTGCTACCTCTGTAGCGCCTTCTGGCAGTGGGTTTTTAAACGCTGCCTCTTGCATCGCTACCTCTGAATTGTCGCTTGCAAACGATAGCACAAATGAGCGCACCTGGCCAAATCCGAGGCTATCACCTGCGAGCACCGTAGCACTTTTGAGGCGTGCATCTGAAACCGTCATTCCCTCTTCATAGGCGTCACCTAGCGCAGTGGCCAAGTCAATCTCGAGTACGTGCTGACCTTGGTTAGGCCCCTCGAATAAGGGTCCCACAAGTTCAAACTGTAGGTCGTTCACGCTGTAGTCGTGTGTGGTTCCTGAACTGGAGCAACCCCAGGTCATGAATGCTGAAATCGAAAGGATTCCAAGTGTTTTAAATAAATGTTTACGCATCATAGGTGATATTTGGGACGGAAATATAAGGCGATTCCCGATGAGGTCAGTTCACGTTTCGTTCATTTGTACATCGTACTCGACGACAACTACGACGTTCAATGCTGAATATGAAGGAAGCAGCTTGCGATTCCGCATCGATTGAGATCAGGCCCACGAACACAGTTTCTGAATAGGTCATGGTCAAAGAATACGATTTAAACACTATTCGTCGGATCACAAACTGGTGACCATTTAAGCGTTTATTTGAAGAATGCCAATGACAACTAAATTGGGCTGCAAGCGATGAAGCTAGCCCTAATTCTACTCGCCGCCGGCCACGGAACCCGTTTTGGTGGCCCCAAGCAACTGGTTGCAGTGGACGAGCAGGGTGCATGCATCGCAGAGCGAAGCATTCGAGATGCAGCCAAGGCAGGATTTAGCTGCGCGGTACTTGTGATTCGCCCTGAACACCGTAGCACTTGGGAGGCCAAAAACTGGCCTATTCCCGTATACTTTGTAGTGCAAGACTCGGCTAATGGCACGGGGCACGCCCTGCGCCTCGGAATGCTTCGGGCTTTGGATTTGGGGTGCGTGGCATGGGCCGTGGGCAATGGCGACGACTACTACGGTTCGTTGTGGCAAAGCGCAAAACAACGGGCCGAACAAGGATGGATTGGAGCACTCGCCTACCCATTGAGCGCGGTGTGTTCCCCCCACGGGCCTGTCAACCGAGCGATTCTCGACCGCAGCAATCAAGGACTGCTCACTGGGATTTCTGAGCGCGAGGGTCTAACGCAAGCCGATGTCGCTATTTTAGGAGACCCACTGGTATCGATGAACGCATGGATTTTCAATTCAGATACGCTGCAGTGGTGGCCTTTGGTCGGAACCGATTCCGGTGAATTTGGTATTCCCGACGCAGTACGCGCAGGAATTGCCCAAGGAATCCCTTTCCGCGTAGACTCATTGGGAACCGAGTGGATCGGAATGACCTTCGCCGCGGACCAAGCCCACGTTTGGACGTATTTTGAGCGGACCTAAATGCCTTCAACCCATGAACCGACGTGATTTTTTACGAACCACGAGCATCGCAACAGCCGGTGCCACACTTCTGCCATCATACATGTACGCCCTTGCGCCTGAAGTGAAACCCATGCTGCGACTTGGGCTCATCGCAACCGGATTGCGTGGCCAAAACCACCTTGAGCTTATGCTCCAGCGCAGCGATGTCGAAATCGTAGCAATGGCTGACCCGCAAGCGCACATGATGGCATCCGCGCTTGAAATGGTTGCAAAAGCAGGACGCAAGGCACCGAAGGTGTACGGTAACGGCCCCGAAGACTACCGCCGAATGCTCGATAACGAAAAGCTCGATGCTGTTTTTGTGAGCAGTCCGTGGGAATGGCACCGGGACCACGGAGTGGCCGCGCTCAATGCCGGCGTAGCCGTAGCGATGGAGGTTGGGGGCGCCGTGAGCCTCCAAGAATGCTGGGACCTCGTCGAAGCGAGTGAACGCACTCACACTCCGCTCATGGCCCTTGAAAACGTATGCTACCGGCGCGACGTAATGTCTGTGCTTCATATGGTTCGGCAAGGAATGTTTGGAGAACTGGTCCACGGGCAAGGCGGATACCAGCACGACCTGCGCGGAGTTCTATTCAACGACGGCAAATCTCCCTACGGTAAAGGCGCGGAATTCGGCGCAGAACGTGGATACAGCGAATCCCAATGGCGCACAGACCACTACGTGAAGCGCAACGGCGAACTCTACCCCACCCATGGATTGGGACCAGTTGCGGCCATGATGGACATTAACCGCGGCAATCGATTGACCCATTTAACCTCGATGTCGAGCAAATCAAGGGGCCTCAACGACTACCTCGTACGTCAAGCGGGCGCCGGTCATCCGAATTCCAAGGTCAACTTTGCATGTGGCGACATTGTAACAACCACCCTTGCCTGCGCCAACGGCGAAACCATTTTATTGACCCACGATACCTCGCTGCAGCGCCCGTACAACCTGGGATTCCGGGTTCAAGGCACCCGCGGTATTTGGCAAGACTTTGGTTGGGGAGGCCTCGACCAAGGCCATATTTACTTCGAGGATTCAATGAACCACAGCCACAGATGGGCCAACACAGCTGAGTTGATGAAGGCCAACGACCACCCGCTGTGGGCCAAGCATTCTGAGGCGGCCGCGGGCGCTGGGCACGGCGGAATGGACTACTTCGTCGACAACGCGTTCATCGAGTGCCTTAAGCGCAACGAGCCGTTCCCCTTTGACGTCTACGACTTGGCAACCTGGTACGCTGTGACCCCATTGTCTGAGAAGTCAATTGCTGAAGGTTCGGCTCCGCAGGCAATTCCTGACTTTACCCGCGGAACCTGGTCGCAGCGCAAGCCCATTTTTGGGTTCTATGACCAGTATTAACTGGAGCGAATGGGGCAGGCCCGCACCCATAGCGCTAACGCCCGTCACGGGCGGCCTCATTAACGAGAGCTTTCGTGCGGAATTTGGCTCTGGCGAAGTCCTGTTCGCACAACGCGTCAACAGGAGCGTTTTTCGCGACCTGGATGCCATAGAGCAGAACCTAATCCTCCTTAGGGCATCGCCAGCGTCGGTGCTCGCGGTGAACCCCGCTTCACGACTCGACGGAAGCATTCACGACGCAGAAGGGTGGCGAATCCAACCCTGGATTCATGAAGCTGCACAGCAGGCATCAGCCTATGCTTGTGGCCAGTTTTGGGGGAAATTCAACCGGCTGCTGAACGAGCGCGCTGCACCGTGGAAGACGGTGCTTCCCGACTTTCACAGCGCAGCCCTTCGATGGGAGCAATGGACCAGTGTGCGCCAATTGGTCCCTCGTGCGTATTCGGAGTTGAAATCTGGATTAGAGGATCTTGCACCTATGTTTTTAACGTTAGAGTCGAAGCTTACTCCGGCAGTTCAGCACCACGATGCCAAGCGTGCCAACATGCTTCTGAGCGCACAAGGATTCCGCGCAATCGACCTCGACACCCTTCAACCGGGATACCTCGGAAGCGATTTTGCCGATTTAGTTCGGAGTATGGCCGCACGACGGGCCGAAGATGACCCGAAGGGGAATTCCGCGGAACCTGAAATCGTACGCGAGCTATGGGATGGCTACCTCAATGGCTGGCCTGATGCTGCCGCTCATGAAGGCACTATGCTCCTCATGCCCGCCTACCTGAGTTGGGTGCAAGCCCTGCGTTTTGCGGCAGATGCCGTGCACGGCAGCACGTACTACCGCATTGATTATCCCGAGCACAATTGGGTTCGCGCTCAGAACCAGTTGGAGCTTGTGCGTTCACTGCTGAAATTGACTAGGTTTACGGCATGAACATCCAGGTACCCATTGAAGTAGTCGAGCGCGCAGAACTCAGCGCAAGCCAACGCGAATTGCTCGAGCAGGCAATTGGAGCACTAGGGCATGCACACGCGCCGTATTCCGGATTCCGGGTGGCCGCAGCTGTGCGTCTAGCCGACGGACACATCGTCACCGGGACGAACCAAGAGAACGCGTCCTACCCCATTGGAATTTGTGCAGAACGCGTGGCACTGTCTGCAGTAAACAGTATTGCTCCCGGGGCGCGCGTCCTCGAGATGGCGGTGACGTACCGCCCGAGCAGCGGCACAGGACATGGGCCACTCGCCCCCTGCGGCATGTGCCGTCAAGCCTTGGTAGAACAGCATGTGCGGCAAAATGCGGCCCTCGGACTTGTCTTGGCAGCAGAATCAGGCCCAGTTTGGCTCGTCGAAAGCGCCAGCGACCTTTTGCCCCTCGCATTTACTCCTTCAGACCTCGACTAATGTTTGCGCCCGCAGGACTCAGCATTTTTGCCGAGATGACGGCGCTCGCACAACGCTACGGAGCGCTTAACCTCGCCCAAGGGTTTCCGGAATTTGGTCCGGATCCCGAACTCGTTGCCGCCTTTCACCGCGCATTGGACGCGGAATCCGCGCAGTACGCGCCCATGCCGGGGCTTCTAAGGTTGCGCGAAGTGGTCGCGGTCGATCAGGTTCGGCGAAACCAAATCACCTACGACCCCCAGCATGAAATCACTGTGGTCCCCGGGGCCACCGTGGGGATTTTTTCAGCTATTCAGGCTCTATGCGGACCTGGAGACGAAGTCATCTTGTTGGAACCCGCCTACGATTCCTACCATCCTGCGGTAGTCATGTCGGGTGCGGCACCGGTAGCGGTTTCGCTCGAATGTGCTTTAGGCCGCGTTGGAATCAATTGGGACGCACTTGCCTCAGCTGTGACCGAGCGCACAAAAATGATCGTGGTAAACACTCCGCACAATCCAACGGGAATGCTCTGGACCCACCAAGATTGGGCAAAGCTCGCAACGTTAATCCCCGATTCCGCGCTTGTATTGAGCGACGAAGTCTACGAAACCATGGTGTTCGACGGTGCTTCGCTGGCTAGCCCCCACCACCACCCGAGCCTGCGGCACCGGAGCCTTCGCGCACTGAGCTTCGGAAAAACCTACCACGTGACCGGCTGGAAGCTCGGCGTGGTCTTGGCCCCCGAACACCTCAGCCTGCGCCTGCGAACGGCCTACCAATTCATCGCATTCTCGGCATCTACACCTGCACAGCACGCGGTGGCTGATTTTCTCGAATCACGCCCCGACTACCCCAACCACCTCGCGGATTTTTTTCAAGCGAAGCGCGACCTGCTCGCCGCTTCATTGGCAGACAGTGGATTTCAAACGCTTCACAGCGCGGGTAGCTACTTTCTCTTGGTGGACTATTCTGCAGTGAGTGACCGAAGGGATCGCGAATTCGCCGAACAGCTTACCCGAGAGGCGGGCGTGGCCACGGTTCCGCTGAGCCCGTTCTTCAGGATTCCGCCTGGCGAACACCAAATGATTCGGTTGTGTTTTGCCAAAAATGACGCCACGCTGCGTGAGGCAGGTCACCGACTCCGCACCTGGAAGCAATCGTAACTTCACGGGTATGAACAATCCCCGAATTTTCGCAATCGACGGCATGCACTGCGGAAGCTGCGTGGCGCGCATCACCGAAGCTGTAAAGGCCAACCCCTCAGTGCGTACCGTGACCGTGGATTTGGCCGCAGGCACCATGGAAGTTCGCGCCGAACCCTTGCTTAGTGACGCCAGCATCTCGCAAATTGTGGCTTCTGCAGGGGCGTACACTGCGCAACCCGTCAATGCTGCAACCCCAACTGTAGCCGCTGAAGAATCTGAATCCCGCAGTTTTTGGGCCACCTACCGCCCGTTGTTCACCTTGGTCGCGTTGTTGGCGTTGGTCCCTGCCCTTTCGCTCGGCGAATCACTCTCTGCCCACAGCTGGATGCGCTGGTTTATGGCCGGGTTCTTTGTGAGCTTCAGCTACTTCAAACTGTTGGACATCTCGGCCTTT
>JBDLUG010000097.1:0-6168 GCA_039805405.1 Bacteroidota bacterium | reverse complement strand
AATCACTTTGGGTCAACGCGGCAATCCCGCGGGTCCGCGTGAGATGCAAATGAATTCCGGAACACTGCAACTCGTGGAGCGTAGTAGGGTGTCTTCTGCATTTGCGACCATTGCCGAAATGGGCATCTTTTACGACGGTCGCATTCGCCTTACAGGCAAGCAGTTTTTGCGTCCTGCGGCGGCCATTACCACCGGCGATGGCGCAAATCCGTTTGGCAAGGACTACGGTGGGTTGAAGTATTCGGCGCGGCTGGATTGGGTTCCGAACGGATTATTTACGCGATTTGGACAGTTTCGCCAGGCAGATTTGGTACGCGAACGCACGCCCAAGCTCATTTTGGGCGCCTATGCCAACTACAACCAGGGCATGAGCAGCCGTCGCGGGCGAGAGCAGGGAGCGATTCTGTACCTTGACGCCGGTTTGAATCCGCTGCTACCGAACTACGCGCAGGTGGGCGTGGACGGGCTGCTGAAGTACCGCGGATTTTCGATCCTCGCAGAGTGGATTCAGGCGCAAGCCTACGTGCCCGAGGGGATTGCATACCGGGTCCGCAACGACGGGTCAGTGGCTTCGACATTTGAAATTAATGGAGTCAATGACGTTTCGGCCTATGTGCGCAACCGAATGATGACGGGAAGCGGCTTCAATGTTCAGGCCGGCTACGTGCTCCCCTCGAATTGGTCGGTCGACGTGCGGGCGACGCAGTTGAATCCCGCTGATTTTTCATTTTTGCGGAACGGAGCCTTTTACGACCGTCCTCAATACCTCACAGTGGGCCTGACTCGCTATGCTTCTAGATGGTACGGGCTGAAGCACCAAGTTTCGGCAACCTGGAATACGGTGGGCCCAGATGCCCGAAACCACCAAAATCAATTTCTCACAGCACCCGAATGGACTGTTCGATGGTGCACCACCTACATGCTATGAAGTGGGGGATTCTCGCGCTCGGCTTTCTGGCGGTTTCGGGGACTTCTTCGGGGCCCGACGGAAGCTTTGGCGCCGTGTTTTTTCCGGATCCCAACGTCGAGGTGGCCACACCAGCTTTGCTGAAATCCAAAGGTTTTTCGACCCAAGAAGAGGTGGATCAGTGGTTTGCCGATTTGGCACGCCGGGTTCAACCGGCACAGGTCAAAGCCTTGCGTATTGGTACGAGCAGTAAAGGACGTATCATTCAGGGCTACCGCATTACGGGCCCTCAGCCTGTGGCCCAGCCGGTCCGGATTTGGATTCAGGGTGCCTTGCACGGCGACGAGCAGGCCACACCCGACGGCGTGATGTACGTGGTCGATCAGGTGCTGCGGAATCCTGACTTGGCCAATCGGGTCGAACTGGTGGTTGTTCCGATTGCAAACCCCGACGGCTATGCTCGAGCGATGCGCCCGTCCGCTGCGGGCTTGGACCTGAACCGCGACATGATGATGCATCAAGGCATTGAAAATGTACATCTTATGTCGGTTTTTAGAGGATTCTCGCCAGAAGTCGCCTTAGATTTTCACGAGTTTCGACCGTACCGCAGCGATTTTACCGAAATCGGTACCCGCGGTGTGACCGCCTACTACGACAACATGTTTTTGGGGTCGTCCAACTTGAACGTGCCTAAAGTGCTTCGCGATGAGATTGCTACGTACGTGGCGACGGCAGCAGAGGCGGCCGCCACCTGGGGCTACCGGACGCATGCCTACTTTGTTCCTGAAGACCATGAAGGAACGATGCGCATGCGGCTTGGTTCGGCCAGCTCGCGGTCAACGGCCACGAACTATGCGCTGCACAACTGCGTCAGTGCGCTGATTGAAACCCGCGGAGTCGGGCAGGGACGCAGTGCCCTCAAGCGCCGCGTGCATTCGATGGCCGTAATTGGCTTGGCCTACATCGAACAGGCGGCGTCGGACCCAAAACGTCTTCGGTCGGTGCTGGCTGCGGCCCAGGCTGATCCTTCGGGTCCCGTGGTTTCGTACCGACAACCCATTGAGCAGCGCCGGTTCACGTTTATTGACCTTGTGTTGCGAGATACGGCGACGTGGGCGTTTCCCACGCGGAACTACCGCCTCATGGAGCCCGAGGTTCGCCGCGCAAAGCCCGTGTACTATGCGGTGCGCACGGACGTGGATCTTCCGGTGGAGCTATGGAGGTCCGGGTTACTCGGGTCCGAAAAACGGGACTTCGACCAGCAACCGGCCATGGCCTATGTGGTCACGGAACGGACTGAAGGCATTGGATCCAACAACCAGCGCACGCAAAAAGTGAAGTGCGTGCAGGTTCCGACGAAATTAACCGGAAGCTACAAGGTGCTTGCGACCGACGAGCGCCAAGCGCGCTTGATTTTTGAATTGATGGAACCAGAACTTGAAAATAGTTTGGTTCGCAACGGTCTTATTCCCGCCGTGCGGGGCCAACAACTACCATACTTCGCCATTTATGAAACGAATTAATACCCTTTTGGCTGCCGTCGTTGCGGCGTGCGTGCTTCCGGCTAACGCCCAGGGAGTCCTCGATTTTAGCTTGGGCAACGGGCTCAATGCGTCGTCGTCAGACGGCAACTACCGCATGGCGATGGGCGGAACTGCCCAGATGTACGGATCCGTGTTCCGCACTGAGGGCGATCAAGCCCTGCAGGCCTATCCCAGCCTGGGAATGCTGCGTCTACAGGGCAGTGCGCGCCCGGAATCGGTGGAGTTTTTTGTGCAGCTCAATTTTGCCCAGCCAACGCCCTTACTGGACGCCTGGGTTCGGCACACCGCCAAGTGGGGCAGCCGAATCACGCTTGGCCAGATGCAAAATGTGGGGAACGGCCTTGAAATGCTTGTGTTTGAGGACCTGCAGAGCCTTCCGATGCGCAGCTTGGCCGCTCAAACCTTTAACCGCTCGGGCCGCGAGGCGGGGGTGATGGTGGACCACCGCATTCAGCGCGCTGCCTGGGGACTTGGCGCCTACGCTCAAGTTACCTCGGGCGATGGCCAAAATTCCTTTGGCGCTGATTCGCGGGATACGGACCTGGGCGGATTGAAGTACTCTGGACGGTTGGAGCTCCGTTTGGGGGCGGAACCCAAACCTAATGCACCGCTTCAGTTTGCGGGTCTTGAACCCGCGCAGCGCCTCGTCGTGGGGGTTTCGGGGTCATACAACCGCGGAGCCAGCGAGGCGGTCGGTGAGGGGCACGGGGCCTTTCAATTGTACCGTGGGCTCGATGTGGCCTACCCCGACTACCGAAAGTGGTCGGCGGATGTCTTGGCCCAAGCGGGACGGGTAACGGTGTACGGTCAAATGCTCTACGCCACGGCGACGAACTTAGACGGTCTGCAGTGGACGCCGTCGCTGTCCAATCTGCTGCGGCCGCAAGAAATCAGTCGGGTGCTGCACTTGGGCCGGGCATTCACCGGCCAGGCTGAGTACGTGCACCCTTCGCGGTGGGGAATTGTTGCTCGCCGGAGCTTGGTGCTGCCTGAGTTCGGGGACTACGCAGGCAACTTGGTCGCAGCGAGTTCCGAAACCGCGGTAGGTATCAATCGATACATCGTCGAACACCAAATTAAGTGGTTTATTGGCATGCAACGATTTGATTATGTGCTAAATCCATCTGAAAACCGCATAGTTTCAGCCATCCAGTTACGTTTTTAAACACTTCTTTTACCTTAATTTTAACCCATGAAAAAAACCTTACTTTTTCTTGCAACTGCGGCCACAATGGGGGCGTACGCGCAAAATCCGCTCTTAGTAGAGCATTTTAACGATACAACGAATGCGTTGTTGACGAATATGGGTTGGTACGCCCACAGCGGTGGTACTACCAACGCAGTGGCTGTAGTAAGCTCTGGCCTCTCGTGGACCCAGACGGCATATCCTGGATCAGGCGTTGGCAATGCTGCAGGCGTAGTCAATACCGGTCAGGATGTCAACAAACCCTTGGCGTCAAATGTCGATACCGGTTCGGTGTACACATCGTTCTTGATGAAGGCGAACGGGACAGTCGTGAACGGATACTTTTTTCACTACGCTGAGTATTCAAACATTACCACTCCGAACTACACGTCAATTACTACGGCGTTCCGCGCTCGCACCTTTGTGCTTCCCGGCACCAACCCAGCGACGCAGTTCAAGATTGGTTTGACGTTCAATAACTCTTCGGTTACTGCAGATACGACGGCAAACCTGACGATTGGCACAACCTACCTCGTTGTAGTGAAGTACAAGTTTGTACCTGGTGCTTTGAACGATGAAGTCAGCCTTTGGGTGCTAGAGGACGGTGACAATATAACCGCCCTTCCAACCGCGCCTACGATTGGCCCGTTGACCGGAACTGCCGCCGATTTGACCGCAGTTCAGGCGATCGCACTTCGCCAGTACGCCGCAGGTCAAAACGTAATTGTGGACGGAATCATTGCCGATACCACATTTGGTTTTGCTCCAGCTCCGGTAACCCACAACGTAACCTTCCAGGTTGACATGAACCAAGTAACAGCTGGCTTTACGACGCCTGAGGTTAACGGATTCTGGAACAACTGGTGCGGTAACTGTAACGCAATGACCGACGCCAATGGCGACGGAATCTGGGAAGTTACCCTGCCGCTTCTCGAGGGATCAACCCAAGAATACAAGTTTTCAGCAGACGCTTGGACCATTCAAGAAATGAACGACCCTACCGCACCGTGTACGAACGGCAACGCCACCTACACAAACCGTGTACTTGTGGTACCTGCTGCAGACACGACCCTACCTGTAGTATGCTGGAGCTCTTGCTTCGGTTGTGCCGTAGACGTGACCCTGAAGGTGAACATGGCATGGGAAGTAGCCAACAACGCGATCAGTGCAGACGGCATCCACGTAGCAGGTGACTTCCAGGGCTGGAACCCAGGTGCCACCGAAATGCTGGACGCTGACAACGACGGTATCTACGAGGTTACCATCAACGTACCAGCTAACTCAAGCATTCAGTACAAGTTCATCAACGGCAACGCATGGGGTACGGACGAAGCAGTTCCTGCAGCATGTCAAATTGCCGGTTCGGCGAACCGCGGTGCAACGTTTGCCTACGGCGACAGCACTTTGGCTCCGGTGTGCTACGGTAAGTGTACCGACTGTATGGCAAGCCTCGACGAGACCTTGCAGAACGTAAGCCTCTTCCCGAACCCAACCCGCGGTCAGTTCAACCTGGCTCGCATGGATGCGGCTTCAGAAGTAGCAGTGAGCGTACTTGACCTTCAGGGCAAGGTGCTGACGGTGGCTACGTGGAATGCAGGTGCTGAGTCACTCAGCATTGACCTAGGCAACTTCGCCAACGGAGTGTACATGGTCCGCCTAACCTCAGAAGAGGGCAGCCGCACGCTTCGCGTGAGCAAGAACTAAGTTTAGTTTAAGTGTTGAATGGGGCGCTCCGCAAGGGGCGCCCTTTTTTAGTTACGCAACCACCCTGCGAATCGAGCGTGGAGCTTAGGCAGTACCATACCCATTACCGGCACCATGATCGCAGTCAAAACCAACGTCCGCAGCGGCAACGGCCAGCCTTCGGTAAGCGGGAATGCGACCGGAATCAGCACGTTAATCAGCGGGTACACAAACAACCAGTTGAGAAGCAAAAGCTTCCATTTTTTGGGAGGCGTCGTTGAATTCATGGCCGCAAAGGTGCGGGTTTGGCCGTAGATTCGGTGTGTGAATCGTTACTTTTTATTTGGAGTTCTCGCCATGCTTCTTGCAGCGTGCCGCCCCGAACCCCAACCCCAACCCTGGAATTCGCTGACTGACGTGGTAGACCCCGAAGACCTTTTGCTGTACGAAGTGAATCCGCGCGCCCACTCGGCAGCGGGCACAATTGCCGGTATTACGGCCGACCTTGACCGAATTAAATCACTGAACGTCAATACTATTTGGTTGATGCCCGTCTTTAAAATGGGGCAGGTCAAGGCCATCGGATCGCCCTACTGTGTGGCGGACTACCGAGCCATCGACCCCGAATTCGGAACTCTGGAGGACCTCAAAACCTTGATCGCCGAGGCCCACGACCGCAAAATGGCCGTCATCATCGATTGGGTGGCCAACCACACCGCCTGGGACCATCCGTGGGTCACGCAGCACCCCGAGTGGTACACCACCAATGCGGCGGGCGTAATAGTGCATCCCCCCGGAACCAACTGGCAGGATGTCGCCGACCTGAACTTCGCCAACCCCGCACTCCA
>JBDLUG010000096.1:0-6284 GCA_039805405.1 Bacteroidota bacterium | reverse complement strand
AACGATCGGTTTCGAGGTCGCGCATGTTGTTGAGATTCAGAACTCCCGCGGCAAACAAACCAATGGCAAGTCCGGGGAGCAGCATCAGCCAATCCCATGCTTGGGTCTGAAGGAAGTACGAACCCGCCACACCCACGGGCCCAAAAAACACGATGACAAAAACGTCGCCCAGACCGCGGTAGCCGTAGGCCGCACGCCCCATCGTGTACCCTCGGGCACTCCACACGGCGGCCGCTCCCAGTGCCAGGTAGCCAAAGAGGTAGCCCACGGGCATTCCGCGGGTTCCCCACCACGAGGTCGCAACCGTAAGCACCGCGGCGAGCACGGTCACCCCGAGTACTGCGCGGCGCATAGAACCTATCGAGATGGCTCCACTTGCTACTGCGCGCTGCTCTGCCCCAGCTGCCCGGTGCTGGTCGGCACCTCTGAGGCTGTCCCCTAGGTCGTTTGCAAGGTTTGATAAAATCTGGTAGGCTGTAGCCGTCGCAAGGGTCAAACCCAGCAGCAACCCGTCAAAGTAACCGCGGTCTGCAGCGAGCAAGGTTCCGAGCACGATCGTGGCCCACGCCAGCGGAAGCGTTCGGGGACGCAGCGCCCCAATCCAAGCCTTCATTGCTTACGGAAAAATGGGGAACTGCCCGAAGTTCGGGTCGCGCTTCTCCAAAAAGGCCTTTTTGCCCTCTTGTGCCTCGTCCATCAGGTAGTACATCAGCGTGGCGTCGCCCGCAAACTCCATCAGGCCGCGCTGGCCGTCAAGTTCGGCATTCAGACCGCGTTTGATCATGCGCAGTGCCATCGGCGAACGCATCATCATCATTTTGCACCACTCGACGACGGTGTCTTCGAGCTGCGCGAGCGGAACCACTTTATTCACCATACCCATGTCAAATGCTTCTTGAGCAGTGTACTGCTGGCACAAAAACCAAATCTCTCGGGCCCTCTTTTGGCCCACGTGGCGCGCGAGGTAGCTCGAGCCGAATCCCGCATCAAAGCTGCCTACTTTAGGCCCGGTTTGGCCAAATTTGGCGTTGTCTGAGGCTACGGTCAGGTCGCACACGACGTGCAGCACGTGGCCGCCGCCAATGGCATAGCCGTTGACCATGGCTACGACGGGCTTGGGAATCTCGCGAATGCGCTTGTGCAAATCCAGCACGTTGAGGCGCGGAACGCCGTCTTCGCCGACGTAGCCCCCTACCCCTTTCACGTTTTGGTCGCCTCCGCTGCAGAATGCCTTGTCGCCTTCGCCCGTGAGCACGATCACTCGGATGTCGCTGCGCTCGCGGCACACATCAAACGCTTCAATCATTTGAATGTTGGTCTCCGGCCGAAATGCGTTGTACACCTGCGGACGGTTGATGGTAATCTTCGCAATTCCTTCAAAGAATTCAAAGCGGATGTCGGAATATTCCTTAATCGGGGTCCAAGTATGTTGTGCCATAATGGGGTCAAAATTAGGCGCCAAAACGGCCCTTCCAGGCAATTTCTGACGCATCGGGGTCGGTAAACACTTCTAACACCGTGGCGGCGGAATCGTTTACAAACGCTTCCCACTCGCGGCGGAATTCAGCTTCGTCCCGCGCACTTCGGTAGGTAAATCCTTGGTTTTCGGCGCTTGAGCGGACGCTTCGCGCGTGCCGAAACGCAAAGTGCCGTTCGAGTTGGCCACTCGCCCGCGGACCGTCGAGCCACTGAAAAATTTGGCCGCCTTGGTTGTTTACCACGAGCACCTTGAGCGCGGGCAGCGCCTCAAAGGCGATGCCTGCTCCGCCGTCGTACAAAAAGCCGAGTTCGCCCGTCACCAGCAGCGTCGGGCGCGCGCTTGCCCACATGGCACCCAGCGCGGTTGACGTCATGCCGTCGATGCCGCTGGCGCCACGGTTGCTAAAGTGGCGTACCCCGCGCGCGAACTGCCCCTGCCCCCACAGAAAGTTGGCGTAGCGCACCGGAGTCGAGTTCGCCCAGTGCACATCCCAGCCCGCAGGAATGGCCTTCGCTACATTAGAGTGAATCTTTAAATCAGTCCAATCAACTTCTTCTTTTGCAGCAATTTGGTTGGGTACAAATTTCTGATCGAGCGCCGGTACTACTTGAGCCAGCCCCGCGAGCGCATCAAACGGCTCAGCGTACGTGCGCGCACCAAGCGCGCCAAACATGTCTGGAAGCGGTTCCCGCGGCCCAATCGCCCAATGGGGAGTCCCGGCAAGGGCCGCTTTGGCTTTTTTGGCCACCCAGGGTCCGCCCAAAGTAACCACTGCATCTGGCGTTGCACGAAGCATTCCCAAGGTGTCTTCGAGGTGCTCTGCAGCGTCGTAGGGCAGCTGGCTTAAAGGCTCGGCGGCAATCATCCAGCCCTTGCGTGCGAGTTCACGCACCGCGGGTTCGGGGTCGCCCCACGACGGATTCCACTGACCGACCACGAGCAACGGGCGCTTGGCCTGGCGCACAAAATCAGGGATCTCGAGCGGCAATGACTCAACCGTCGGTGATGAAACGCCCAAGGAGCCAACAGCTAGTGGCTCGACGGATTCGTACAGCGGCTCTGCCAGCGGAACATTGAGGTGGACTGGGCCGTACTTCAGCGCTTCGAGGGCTTGGTCGATGACTGCAGCGTTCCACTCGAGCGAAGCATCGCAGTCGAGCAAGCCTTTGCCGACGAGGTGGTCGTCAAAAATCCTGGTTTGGCGAATGCTTTGGCCGTGCCCGTTGTCAATAAGTGCTGCGGGGCGGTCGGCAGTGATTACAAGCAGCGGAACCTGCTGGTAAAACGCTTCCGCCACAGCGGGACCGTAGTTCAGGGCGGCGGTTCCGCTCGTGCACACGGCAAAAGCAGGCGTGCCGGTCGCAATGGCCGCCCCAAGTGCCCAGTGGGCTGCAGACCGTTCATCGAGCACCACTTGGCTCGCCGCATTAAGCTCGCGAAACGCAACAACGAGGGGGGCACAACGGCTTCCGGGAGAGGCTACCCAGCCCGACCAACGGCGCGCGGCGAGTCGGTTGCGCAGAAGTGCCGCGAGCTGTGCAGATGACGTGTTCACCCGAGTAAAACGTTTTCGAGCGTCTGAAGTTTTTGCTCAGTCTCAGCCCACTCACCTACGGGGTCGGATTTGGCGGTGATTCCGCCACCGGCGTAGCCCAAAAAACCATCTGAACCCCATTCGACACAGCGCAGGGTTACGTAAAAAATTGAGCGTTCGGCAGAGGTCCAGCCGAAGTAGCCGGCGTAGTTGCGGCGGTCGTAGCCCTCGTGGCGGCGAATGAACGCCTGTGCCTGCGCCCTGGGCAGCCCGCCCACGGCCGGAGTCGGGTGCAAGGCCCCAGCGATGTCCCAGGCACTTAGGCCTGTGGAACGGCCTTCGATGGTACTGCACAAATGCTCTACTGGGCCAGCCTCGAGCACACTAGGCCCCTCTACTTGAACGTCGTCAACACCCAATGCCTGAAGCATCTGGACGATGTCCTTGGTCACAACGTGCTGCTCTTCGCGTTCTTTGAGGCCCCAGGCACCTTGAACTCCGCGCAGACGGGTTCCGGCCAGCGACATTGTACGAACGACCGGACCCTGAACTTCAGTCAGGCACTCGGGCGTAGCGCCCATCCAAATCGTTCCGCCGGGAGTTTGAATTAAAAAAACGGTGGCATGAGGGTAGGCCTCTGAAAGGCGTTCAAAGGCCTCCCAAGGCTGAACCCTGCTGCGGTGGTAGGCCTTGCGGCGCGAAAGCACCACTTTCTCGAGCACCCCATCGGCACATGCCTGGCGGGCCTGTTCGACAAGCTGGACGTAGTCGCTTGCCGCGTGGGAACCCGTTGGCTTTAGTGCCGGCAGCACGAGATCTCCAATCGCGGCTGCCATCCACGCGCGGCCCTTGGACCCTTGCCCGCGGTCTACTGCTTCAAACCGCTGAATGGGCCCGCGAAACGGGGCGACGCCGAAGTTTCCGCTCGCCGATGGCTTGAGCTCCCAGGCCTGAGCCTCTTGCCCCGCCTCTCGAATCCAAGCAAGTCCGTTCACGAGCGCTCCTTGTGCTCGCGCGGCACAATCGCGTTGGTCATTTTTACAAACGAAATCAGCTTGCCCGCCTCGTCGACCACGCGGATTTCAAGCACATGGGTTGTGCGGCCACGGTGCAAAAAGCTTGCGGTTCCGAAGACGAAGCCACTTCGGGCACTGCGCACGTGGTTGGCTGCGATTTCGAGTCCCACCGCGACAAAATTGTGCGGATCCGCCAAAAAAATCTGCGACGCCGCACTGCCGACGGTCTCGGCCAAGGCCACTGTGGCTCCGCCATGCAGCAAGCCGACGGGCTGCAAATGCCCGGGCGTGACGGGCATACGCGCCGTCAAGCTGTCGTCGGTCATCGAAGTGTATTCAATGCCGAGCGTTTCCATCAGGGTTCCAGCGCAGCGGCTGTTCAAAACCGCCAAAATTTCGTCGTGCGTCATGGCCGGCAAAGATACGGACCCGCCCTACCTTTGGGTCTCCTTCACTTGTAGCGAAGCAATGATTGACATTACCCTCCCCGACGGCTCAGTCCGTACCTATCCAGACGGCGCCACGGCCATGCAGGTGGCCGAATCCATCAGCCGCGGACTCGCCCAAAACGCCCTCACTGCCAAGTGGAATGGGCAAAGTGTTGAGCTCAACGAGCCCCTAACTGGCAGCGGAACCCTCGTGTTCTTCACCTGGGACCAGCCCGAAGGCAAAGCAGCGTTCTGGCACTCGTCAGCGCACGTGCTGGCTCAAGCGCTCCTTCACTTCTACCCCAACGCCCACCTCACAATCGGCCCCTCAATCGAGACGGGCTTCTACTACGACGTGGACTTTCGCGGCGAAGCCTTTGGCGAGGGTGATTTTGTACAAATCGAAAAGCAGATGCTTGAATTCGCCCGTGAGAAGGCCGAATTCCGCATGCGTTCTGTAAGCAAGGCCGAGGCACTGGCGACCTATGCGGGGAATCCGTTTAAAACGGAACTCATCGAGAACCTCGAAGACGGCAGCATTACGTTCTGCGACCACGCGAACTTTACCGACCTCTGCCGCGGGGGACATATTCCCAATACGGGCTACATCAAGGCCGTCAAGATTATGAATGTGGCCGGAGCCTACTGGCGCGGCAACGAGAAAAATCCGCAGCTCACCCGCGTCTACGGCGTGTCATTCCCCAAGGCGAGCATGCTCGAAGAGCACCTGACTCTGCTCGAGGAGGCCAAAAAGCGCGACCACCGCAAGCTCGGCCGCGAACTCGAACTCTTCACCTTCAGCCAACGCGTGGGCCAAGGCTTGCCCCTGTGGTTGCCCAAGGGAGCGGCACTTCGCGAGCGCCTCGAGAACTTTTTGAAGGCCGCCCAAAAGAAAGCCGGATACCTGCCCGTGATCACGCCGCACATCGGCAACAAAGAGCTGTACGTGTGCTCGGGACACTACGAGAAGTACGGCAAGGACTCGTTTCAGCCAATTCTCACACCCGAAGAGGGCGAAGAGTACCTGCTCAAGCCGATGAACTGCCCGCACCACTGCGAGATTTACAAATCACAGCCCCGCTCGTACCGCGACCTTCCGCTGCGCTTTGCCGAATTCGGAACCGTATACCGCTACGAGCAAAGTGGCGAACTCCACGGCCTCACTCGGGTGCGCGGATTCACGCAGGACGATGCCCACCTATTCTGCACCTCAGACCAACTTCTCGACGAGTTCATGAAGGTGATCGACTTGGTGCTGTACATCTTCAAAACGCTTGACTTCCCATCGTTTAAGGCTCAAGTGAGCTTGCGCGACCCCAACAACCCCACCAAGTACATCGGTTCGCCCGAAAACTGGGAAAAAGCCGAACAAGCCATCATCAAAGCGGCTCAAGACAAAGGACTGCCCTACGTCATTGAGTACGGCGAAGCCGCATTTTATGGCCCCAAGCTCGACTTTATGGTTCGCGACGCCCTCGGACGCGAGTGGCAGCTCGGCACCATCCAAGTGGACTACAACCTACCCGAACGCTTTGAACTTGAGTACAAAGGTGCCGACAACGAGATGCACCGCCCGGTGATGATTCACCGCGCGCCCTTCGGTTCGATGGAGCGCTTTGTGGCCGTTCTTCTCGAACACTGCGGCGGAAACTTCCCGCTGTGGCTCACCCCTGAGCAAGCCGTGGTCCTTCCTGTGTCCGAACGCTACAACGACTACGCCCAACAGGTTGTGAATCTGCTCGAAATGTCCGATATTCGCGCCCTCGTTGACGACCGGAATGAAAAGGTCGGACGCAAGATCCGCGACGCGGAAGTGCGCAAGGTCC
>JBDLUG010000095.1:0-6401 GCA_039805405.1 Bacteroidota bacterium | reverse complement strand
GCCAAACCAATGGACAGTGCCGAAAGCATTTCGATGATCGGAAAAAACAACGAGAAGTACCAAATACTCTTGATGTTGGCGTCGCGGTGGCGCGTATTGATTTCGTTGAACCGACGTGCTTCTTCGCCCTCGCGGCCAAACAACTGCACGACGGCCATTCCCGTGAGGCGTTCCTGAACAAATGAATTGAGGGCAGCAACCTGGTTGCGAACGTCTGTAAACGCCCCTTTGATGCTGCGCTGAAACCAGCGCGTGGCCACAAATAAAATTGGAACCACCGACAAGCTCACCGCGACCATTCCGGGATCAAACAGAAGAAACATGGCAATGAGCATTACCGCAATCTTGAACAAATCGCCAAAAATTACGAGCAAGCCCTCGGCAAAGATGTCTGCCATGGTCTCTACGTCGCTTACGGTGCGCGTCACCAACTGCCCGACGGGGGTACGGTCAAAAAATGAAGCCTTGAACTTTAGGAGCTGCCCAAAGAGCTGAACCCGAACGTCGCGAATCACTTTTTGACCCAACTCGTTGGTAGCGAGTACAAAAAACCAAGTTCCGAGACCCTCGAACACCAAGGTCAGCATCAAACCCGCGATTGCCCAGTGCATCATGGTGGCATCGCCCTGCTCTACCGCAAAGTCCACCGCGCGCTGAACGAGGTAGGGCCTGAGGGTCGTAACCCCGCCGAGTACCACACTCAAGCTGGCGGCAGACCACAGAAGGGCACGGTGCGGACGCGCGTACCGGAGCACGCGGCGCAGTACAGCCCAATCAAAAGCCTTTCCGCTAACGCTTGAAGATGAAGTCTGGGGTTTCTCGGCCATTAAAAAGGGGTGCAGCATAGACCGCGCCCGCAAAGGTAAGCCCTTGAGCCGGGGCCGACGGGCCGGATTCCGTCCTTTTTTGGCTTTTGCGAAGGCTGTCCCACTGGGCTAAGCCTTGATCTGCTGCGGCGTGCTCAACCATGGTTCCTACGAGCGCCCGTACCATGTTGCGCAAGAAGCGGGTACCCTCAATTTCAAATACCCACGCCTCGGATTGGCGGACCCATCGGGAATGCCGAATGGTGCACATTCCGTTGGTTTCTGCGCTTCCGCTGCGCTCAAATGCGCCAAAGTGGTGCTCGCCCAACAGGCTCGCCGCCATTTCGTCCAAAAGCTGTTCGTTCAGGGGGCGTTCGTAGGCCCACGCCGTATCGCGCCCAAAGGCAGACTTCGTTCGCTGAATCGCGTAGCGGTAGCCCCTGCCCTGTGCACTAAACCGTGCATGAAATCCGTCGGCAGCAGGAATCGCCTCAAAAAGCACGAGGTCGTCGGGCAAAAATCGGTTGAGCCGAAACACTAATTCTTCGGGGTCAACTGCCGAACTGCAGTCCAGGTGCGCCACATAGTTTGCGGCATGAACTCCCGAATCCGTGCGGCCGGCTCCCACGACTTCGACGGGGCTTCGCATCCACGTTGACAAGGTCGATTCCAAGATCCCCTGAACCGTCCGACCGGTGGGCTGGCGTTGCCAACCTAAAAATTCCGCACCATGGTAGGCCAAGCGCAGTACATAACGGTGGGTGAACGAACTTTGACCAGACATGATTGCCAAAGGTAGTACCCTCAAGATTCTCTTGCTTTCAGACACGCACGGCCACTTGGACGAGCGAATTCTTGCGCACGCAGCCGAGGCAGACGAAATTTGGCATGCCGGAGACGTCGGATCGCTCGACGTGGTCGACCGACTGCAGTCTCTGGGCAAAACCGTTCGTGGAGTCTACGGCAACATCGACGACGCCCAAATGCGCCGCACATGGCCTCAGGACCAGCGATTTAGCATTCAAGGCCTTCACGTTTGGATCACGCACATTGCGGGCCCTGCCGGACGCCTCCCGAGCGGAATCAAATCCGCGCTCCGAAGCGAACCCACCGACGTACTCATTTGCGGGCATTCCCACATTCTGCGGGTCGGGCGCGACCCCTCAGGCGTGCTGTGCATGAACCCTGGAGCGTGCGGCGTGCATGGGTTTCACAAGCTACGCACCATGCTGCGCTTCACGATTGAATCTGGTCAGATCAGCAACCTCGAGGTTGTCGAGCTCGGAGCGCGGGGCGCCCTCAAATCCTAACTACTTCTTCTTTTTGGGGCGGAACCGGTCCGCTTCGCGCACCTTCGCCTCATCAGCCTGAATCGCACGGTTAGCCATGGACGCGAACACCACGGCCACCAAGGGAAGTGCCAGCGACCATGAATTCTCGGCTCCCGCCGTGCCATTCAGCACGGGAATCACGTACACCACTTCAAGGGCAAATGCGGCGAGAATTCCGATTCGGTTCACCACAAACTGGCGCTGACGGTACGTGAAGTACGTCGTATTGGCCGTGAACAGTGCCACCCCGAGGCCCGCAAGCAGCGACGACCATTCGGTAGGGTTGGCGGCTCCGACCGCAAAGAGACTAACGGCCGCAAGGGCCATGTATAAAGTTTGAATTCGTTGCCACATAATGCACAAAGGTCTTGCATAAGTTCCATTCGCGTATATTTGCCTCAGTGAAGGGCCATTTTTGCGCCCAAATTCAATCCCACTTTACTGTTTTTTAGTTCCTTACACCCTTATTGGTATGGCGTCAATGCCTGATCTCTCGGATCGCAAACTTCCCGAGCTCAAAGAATTAGCGGAATCTTTAGGCATTCCCAAAGCGCGCTACCTGCGCAAGCCTGAACTTATTGAAGCCATTCAAGGTCAATCATCTTCTGCTCCGGCAGAAGCAACTCCTGCCGCTGATTCACCTGCTCCGCGCCGCAGAGGCCGTCCTGCAGCGTCTGGCAATGGTCCTGAGGATGAATCACTCCGTGAAGGTTCCGAAGACCGCGAACCCCGCGATGACCGCCAGCCCCGCGAAGACCGCGGGCCACGCGAACCCCGCGGAGATCGACAGCCCCGCGAAGACCGCGGACCACGCGACGATCGACAGCCCCGCGATGACCGTGGACCCCGTGAGCCCCGCGACGATCGACAGCCCCGCGATGACCGTGGACCCCGTGAGCCCCGCGACGACCGTGGACCTCGTGAGCCTCGCGACGACCGCCAGCCCCGCGACGACCGCCAGCCCCGCGACGACCGCCAGCCCCGCGACGACCGCGGACCCCGTGACGACCGCCCACGCCGCGACGGCTGGGAACCTCGTGGTGACCGTCAACCCCGCGAACCACGCGACGACCGTGGACCTCGCGAACCACGCGACGACCGCCAGCCTCGCGACGACCGCGGACCTCGCGACGACCGCCCGCGCCGTGACGGCTGGGAAGACCGCGGACCCCGTGAACAACGCGAGCCGCGTGAACCACGCGAACCACGCCAACCCAAAATTCAAGAGCCCGTCTACGAATTCGAAGGAATTATTCCAACCGAAGGCGTCGTAGAAATCATGCCTGAGGGCTTCGGATTCCTGCGCTCGAGCGACTACAACTACCTCAACTCGCCCGACGACGTCTTGATTACCCAACAGCAAATCAAGCACTACGGACTCAAAACGGGCGATACCGTCCGCGGTGAGGTACGTCCTCCGCGTGAGAGCGAAAAATTCTTTCCGTTGACCAAAGTCAACATGATTAACGGCAAAGACCCTGAATTCATTCGCGACCGCGTCGCATTTGAGCACCTGACTCCCCTCTTTCCTGAAGAGAAGTTTGACCTGACGGGGCGTCGCGCGACGATCAGCACCCGCATTATCGACCTCGTATCGCCCATCGGTAAAGGCCAGCGCGGACTCATCGTCGCTCAACCCAAAACAGGTAAGACGACCTTGCTCAAAGAAGTGGCCAACGCCATCGCCGCGAACCACCCTGAGGTCTACATGATCATTCTTCTCATTGACGAACGTCCAGAGGAAGTCACCGACATGGCCCGAAGTGTGAACGCTGAAGTCGTTGCGTCAACCTTTGACGAACCCGCAGAACGCCACGTTCGCGTCGCCAACATCGTGCTCGAAAAGGCCAAGCGACTTGTCGAAAGCGGCCACGACGTGGTCATTCTTTTGGACTCAATCACGCGACTCGCGCGAGCCTACAACACCGTGAGCCCCGCATCGGGAAAGGTGCTTTCAGGTGGTGTGGACGCCAACGCCCTGCACAAACCCAAGCGCTTCTTTGGCGCGGCCCGCAACATTGAAAACGGCGGATCGCTGACCATCTTGGCGACGGCACTCATCGACACCGGATCCAAAATGGACGAGGTCATCTTTGAAGAATTCAAGGGAACCGGCAACATGGAAATGCAGCTTGACCGCCGCATCGCCAACCGCCGCATTTGGCCAGCCATTGACCTTATCGCGTCCGGAACCCGCAAAGAGGACATGCTCCTTCGCCCTGAGGTACTCAACCGCATGTACATCCTTCGCAGGCACTTGGCTGACATGACTCCGGTCGAAGCTATGGAGTTCCTCGAGGACCGCATGAACAAGACCCGCAACAACGAGGAATTCCTTGTTTCGATGAACGGTTAAGCAACCCGTCCTACCAAAGTGCAAAGCCGCCCCTCAAGGCGGCTTTGCTCGTTTATTCCTGAAGTGCAGCCACGGGATTCATTCCCGAAAAGCCCACTGCTATGGGAATCTGAACTTCGGACGCTGCCTCTTCGGCAAATTCATCAAACCGCCCGTAGCGCTGTGAGAAGTGGCCGAGTACGAGCCGTTTCGCGTTTGCCAAACGAGCTAAGGTGCCGGCCTCACCTGCCGTGGAATGACCCGTCTTGTGGGCCAAATCGGCATGGCGCTCGAGGTAGGTGCTTTCGTGGTACAGAAACTCTACTTCTCGAGCGAATTCCGCGAGCTCGGGAACAAAGGCCGTGTCGCTGAGGTAGGCCATTGAAAACCCACGGCGACCTTCGGTAGTGACTTCAGCGTTCGGAACGACGCGCCCCGCGCGGGTCACGCCGTCGCGTCCGAGCTGAAGCGATCGAAAGTCCGCATGCTCGAGGCCCGCTGCAACTGCAAGCTCGTAGCACACCTTGCGGGGAGCCACCACTTCGTCGATGCGGTAGCCCCACGTCTCAATGCGGTGAACCAGCGCATTGGACCGCACCACTACATCCTCATTTTGGAACACGATTCCGGGTTCGGCCACGCGAAACTCGACGGGGTAGGACCAACTCCCTTGGGTGCTCGAATTCACACCGCGCAAAAAGGACTCGAGGCCCGAGGGCCCCACCACCACTAGCGGTTTGCTGCGCCCTTGGAGCGTCCACGATGACATTAAGCCCGGCAATCCGAACACGTGATCGCCATGAAGGTGGCTGATGAGCACGGCATCAAACGTAGCGCCCCTAAGGCCGACTTCGCGTATTCGGATTTGCGTTCCCTCCCCGCAGTCGAGGAGCATTAGGGTTCCGCCCACACGGAGCGACTGCGCCGATGGGTAGTGCCCCGGAGCGGGAATCGCCGCGCTACAGCCCAAAATTCGCCAGTCAATCCGTGAAAAGTCCATTCTGTCAAAGGTCGGCCGCAGTCGGGATGCAAAAAAGCCCTAATTTTGAACCTGAAATGGCACAAAAGACGCTCCTGAATCAGCGCGACTGCGCGGTCACCCTCAGTCGCCTGTGCCACCAGCTCAATGAAGTTCACGTTCCGTGGAACCGGACGGTGCTGGTCGGCCTGCAGCCTCGCGGCAGCAAGCTATTAAAGGCCTTGGTGCACCAACTTGAATCTGAATTTGGAACAGGCCCCATCGCCCACGGCTTGCTCGACATCACCTTTCACCGCGACGACTTTCGCCGGCGTGACGAGCCCTTGGTGGCGAGTCCGACCGAAATGGACGTGCTCATTGAAGGCAAGCGCGTGGTCTTAATTGACGACGTACTCTACACAGGTCGCTCTGTGCGCGCAGCGCTTGATGCACTGGGTGATTTCGGACGCCCAGAGCGCGTCGAACTCTGCGTCCTGGTCGACCGTCGCTTTTCGCGCGAACTGCCGATTCAACCCGACTATTCAGGCCGCCGAGTCGATGCCCTGAACCACGAACGCGTTCGATTGAACTGGAACGGCGACCAACTTGAATCCGTCCTGCTCGAATCCCCAGAATATGCCCCGGAACACTAAGCTGCAATCTCGCCACCTCCTTGGTCTTCAGCACGTACCCGCCGACGACCTCCATCTGATTTTGCACTGGGCCGGCCACTTCAAAGAGGTGATCAACCGACCGATTAAGCGAGTTCCGTCGCTGCGCGACATTACCATCGCCAACTTGTTTTTTGAAAATTCAACGCGGACCCGCTTGAGCTTTGAGCTCGCCGAAAAGCGCCTGTCGGCTGACGTGGTGAACTTTGCCGCCTCGAATTCTTCGGTAAAAAAGGGCGAAACCTTGACCGACACCGTCAACAACATCCTCGCAATGAAGGTAGACGTTGTGGTCATTCG
>JBDLUG010000094.1:0-6522 GCA_039805405.1 Bacteroidota bacterium | reverse complement strand
GCCGAATAGTTGTTGGCATTGAGCTTGTACTCAGGGGTGTCGTCAAAAAGTTCTTCTGAAAACTCAACATCCTGAATTTCAGAATAATCATCAGATTCCGAACCCTCGGCCGAGTAGTCGTCCTGGGAGCTCTCGTAGTCGGTTTCGTACGGATCCTCGTCTACCTGGCTCTCGGTTTCGAGTGCCGGATTCACTTCAAGTTCCTCTTGAATGCGCTCCTCGAGCGCCTGCGTCGGCAGCTGAATCAGCTTCATAAGCTGAATCTGCTGCGGCGAGAGCTTTTGCTGGAGCTTGAGGGCTTGGGACTGGCGTAGCACGGTCGTGGTCGGTTAAAACTTGGCGCTTCCTGGGAATCTGGGGAACGGAATCACGTCGCGGATGTTGCCCATACCCGTCACAAACTGGATCATGCGCTCGAATCCGAGTCCGAATCCGCTGTGCACGCAGGTGCCAAACTTGCGCGTGTCCAGGTACCAGTCAAGGTGGTGCGGATCAATGCCCACCGCCTTCATTTTTTCAACCAGCACGTCGTGGCGCTCCTCGCGCTGGCTGCCTCCGATAATTTCGCCGATTCCGGGAAAGAGGACGTCCATGGCGCGCACCGTTTTGCCATCTTCATTCAAACGCATGTAAAATGCCTTGATGGAGGCGGGATAGTCAAACAAAATCACCGGAGCCTGGAAGTGCTTCTCGACCAAGTAGCGCTCGTGCTCGGACTGCAGGTCGGCGCCCCAAGCCTCAATGGGGTAGGCAAACTGACCCTTTAGGTTGGGCTTCGAGGACTTGAGGATTTCAATCGCCTCGGTGTAGCTGCAGCGCACAAAGGGGTTGCTCACAACAAAATTGAGCTTCTCAACAAGGTCCATGGATTGGCGCTGGGCGGCCGGCTTGGCCTGCTCCTCTTGCTGCAGGCGCTGGTCGAGCACGGCGAGGTCGTCGGCGCAGCGGTCGAGTACGTGGCGTATGATGTGCTTCGCAAAGTCTTCGGCCAACTGCATGTTGTCTTCAAGCGTGTAAAACGCCATCTCGGGCTCAATCATCCAAAACTCACTCAGGTGGCGGGTGGTGTTCGAATTTTCGGCGCGGAACGTGGGTCCAAACGTATAAATCTTGCCCAACGCCATGGCTCCGAGCTCGCCCTCGAGCTGGCCGCTCACAGTGAGGTTGGTGCTCTGGCCAAAAAAGTCTTCGCTGAAGTCGACCTCACCCGATTCGGTGCGGGGCGGATTGCCGGCGGGCAGGGACGTCACGCGGAACATCTCGCCGGCGCCCTCGGCGTCGCTCGAGGTGATGATGGGCGTTGCCCAGTGGTAAAATCCGCGATCGTGAAAAAACTGGTGCACCGCGTACTGTGCCTCGTGGCGAATGCGGAACACCGCACTAAACGTCGCCGTACGGGGCCGCAAGTGCGCAATCTCGCGCAAGAACTCGAGGCTGTGGCGCTTGGGCTGCAGTGGGTATTCTTCGGGCGAACTGTCGCCGTGGACGATAAGCTCCTGGACCTGAATTTCAACGGCCTGACCGCTGCCCTGTGAGGCGACGAGCAGCCCGCGAACCTCAACTGCGGCTCCGGTGGTGATGCGCTTCAGCACATCCTCAGGCGTGTTCTCAAAATCTACCACACACTGCACATTTGACCCTGTCGACCCGTCGTTGAGGGCGATAAAGCGGTTCGAGCGAAACGTGCGAACCCACCCGCGCGCCGTCACGGGCTGCTGCTGGGCGGGAGTCTTGAGGATTTGTGCAATAGTCATAGTTCGTGGCACAGTTTGTGATGAGGCCGGGGGCAAATTACGGATTTTTTCACCAATCCGAGGTGGGCGTTGCATAAAAAATAACCCTCTGAAGACCGCTGTGTAAAAAATTTCAACCCACTGGAAACATTTTTATCTATAAAACGTTTCCCATAGAGCACCACACCGTAACTTTGCGCCCCCGTGAGCGATTCAAGCACCAACGAAATCAAAACCAGCATCCTGCAGCGAGCGATGGACATGTTCCAGCGCTACGGACTGCGTGCGATGACGATGGACGATGTGTGCCGTGAGCTCTCGATGAGCAAAAAGACCCTGTACCAGTACTTCAGCAATAAAGCTGACCTTGTCGATCAAGCGGTG
This sequence comes from Bacteroidota bacterium, assembly GCA_039805405.1. Taxonomy (GTDB): domain Bacteria; phylum Bacteroidota; class Bacteroidia; order Flavobacteriales; family Schleiferiaceae; genus TMED14. The sequence goes on along the minus strand of JBDLUG010000094.1, from coordinate 4,405 downwards.
CGCCACGTGTTCGGTGCACACAAAGTGGCAATGGACCAGTTATCGGCCGAGCACGAAAATGCTATTGACCGCATGATTCACCGCTTTGCCTTCTTGATGAAGATGATGGAATCGCACGGCCCGAACATGATGTTTCCGCTCAAAAAGTACTATCCCAAAACCTTTGAGTGGCTTTTTGAGCAGCGCCAGCGCACGATGCTTGACGCCCTCACCCAAACGATCAAAGACGGTCAGACCCAGCGCCTCTTTCGCGAGGACCTCGACCCTGAACTGGTCGCCCGCATTCACTTTACTACGATGGTGGGACTCGCCGACAGCGACCTTCAGTCTGAAAGCCTCGCCGAGCGCCGCGAGGTAATCTGGACTGCCATTACCTTATTCATACGGTCCATTAGCACCGCCCAAGGACTTCACTACTTTAACGAAATCAAGGATTCCAAACGATGATTCGCACGTTCACACTTCTGCTGGCTCTGGCCTGGGCAGGATCCGGTTCCGCCCAAACAAGCATGTCGCTCGAGCAAGCCATTGAGCACGCCCGCACCCACAACGCCCAAAACAGAGTTCGCAGCCTCGAGCAGCGCGCCTCTGAAAAGGTGCTGTGGCAAAATGTCGCGCTGGGACTTCCGAGCGTCACCGCGGCGGGCCAGTACACCGACAACATCGAGCTCCCCGCGCAGTTTTTTGACATCAACCAAGACGGCGTAATTGACAAACTTCAGTTCGGAACCCGCTACACCTCGCTTGGCAACCTCAGCGTCAACCAGCTGGTATTTGACGGAAGCTACATTGTCGCGGTCCTCGCGACCAACGTGCTGAGGGATCAGGCGTCGCTGAACAAAGAGAAAACTGAGATTGAGGTGCGCCAACAGACGGCGCAGTTCTACCACCTCGCGGTAATTCTGGCCGAAAACGAACAGGTGCTGACTGAAAACCTCAAGCAGGCCAGCACCACCGCCACCCAAATGGAGGCGATGGCCGCCGAAGGCCTCGTTGAAGCAGAGAGTGCAGACCAAGTGCGCCTCGTGGCCCGCCAGCTCGAAGCCGCCCTCGGAAACGTGCGCCAGCAGCGCGGCGTGACCGAGAAGATGCTCTTGCTGACCTGCGGTCTGCCCACAGATCAGAATGTGGTGCTCACCTCGACGCTCAACCAACTCATCGACGGAGCCGTGGGTGGACAAGGCCTGCTTCAAGCCCGTTTTGCCCCCGAACAGCACGTCGACTACCGCGTTCTCGCCGCCGGCCGCCTCGGCCAGTCCCTGCTGTACAAAAACGACCTCGTGAGCTTTATGCCCAAGGTCTACGCAGGCTATTCACTTACCCAGCAGTTTGTCAGCGAAGATGCCAATGTGTGGGATCCGAACGGAATCTTCGCCAACAACGTCGTATTTCAGTCGTGGAACGTAAGTGCGCAGTTCCCGCTCTTTACCTCGGGTCGCCGCATATTCAAGGCGCAAGAGAGCCGACTCAAGGTCGAGCAGCTCGACGTACTGCTCGAGCAGACCAAGGCGGCCCTGACCGTACAGCACCTTCAGGCCAAGTCCGAGTACGACAACGCGCTCACCACCTACCGCCTACAGGTCGATAATGTGGCACTCGCCAAGCGCTTGCGCGACAAGACCCGAATCAAGTTCCTCGAGGGCGTGTCGAGCAGCCTCGAGTACAGCCAAGCCGAAACCCAGTACCAGCAAACGGTCGCAGCGATGCTGTCGAGCGCCAACGAAACCCTCAACAAACGCATTGCCCTCGAAAAAGTGCTGGGCATGTACAACACCTCGAAGCCCGAATAAACCATGAAGAAGACCCACCTCCTCATTGCCGTTTCTGCTGCTGCCGCACTGGCATCTTGCGGATCCAAGGATTCCGCCCAAGGCGACGTCGCCGAGCTCACGGCTCGCCGCGACTCACTTGCCGCAGTACTTTCCAAAGCCGAAGGCGAACTCGCCGAAATCGACCTCAAACTTGCCGTACTCGACAGCTCGGCGCAATGGAATACCGTAACCCTGCTGCAGGCGGGGTCTGCCGAATTCCAGCACGACTTTAATGTGTACGGTACGGTTAAGTCCGACCAAAGTGTGACGCTTTTTCCTGAAAGCGCAGGGCGCATCCAGCGCGTGCTCGTGCGAAGCGGTCAAAAGGTATCCGCAGGACAAGTGCTCGTCGAGCTCGACAACAGCGTGATTCAATCCAGCCTCGCCGAAATCAAGACGCAGCTCGACCTCGCCCAAACCCTATTTGACAAGCAAAAGCGCTTGTGGGACCAGGGTATTGGCAGCGAAGTGCAGTACCTGCAAGCCAAGACCCAACTCGAGAGCCTTCAAAAGCGCTTGAGCACGACCCAAAAGCAGGCCGCGTTGGGGAGCGTGCGCGCTCCGTTTGCTGGAAGCGTGGACGAGCTCTTCGCCAAGCAGGGTGAGTACGCCGCCCCCGGAATGCCGATGGCACGCTTGATCAGCAGCAGCGGTCTCCGCCTCGAACTCGACGTGCCCGAGACCTACATCACCCGACTAAAGGTGGGCCAAAAAATTGACCTCGACTTCACCTCCATCAACGTGAAAACTACGGCGAGCATTAGCCAAGTAGGTGACTTCATCAATCCCGACAGCCGCACGTTCAAGGTGAGCGTCAACCTGCCGTCCAACGGCCAGTACAAGCCCAACATGATGGCCAGTGCTCAAGTCGTGGACTACGAATCAACGGGCGTGCTGACGCTACCCAACCGACTGATTCTACAAGACACTAAGGGCCAAAACTACACCTACGTATTTGTCCCTGCGGCCAACGGCCTTGGCAAAGTGGAGCGCCGTGCGCTCACGCTGGGGGTTTCAAACAACGACGCCACCGAGGTTCTCGGTGGACTCAAGGCGGGCGAGCAGGTGGTAGACCGCGGAATCCGCAGCGTGCAAACCGGCGAAACGGTTAAGTCAATTACCGAATAACTCCGCGCAAACTCCGCCCGATCATGTCAGAACAAAATTCGCTTTTTCGCCGCTTTCCACTCGTGGAATGGGCGGTTAGCAACCGCATTACGGTAAGTGTACTCACGGTAATCATTGCTGTGGCCGGCCTTGTGGCCTACCGAGCCATGCCAGCCGAAAGCTTCCCCGAGGTAGCGCAGCCCACCATTTACATTGGCACCGTGTACCCGGGCAACTCTCCGGTTGACATGGAGCGCCTGGTGACCCGTCCGCTCGAAAAGCAGCTGAACACCATCAGCGGCGTGGACCAAATCAAGTCTACTTCGATTCAGGGCTTCTCGTCCATTGAGGTCAAGTTTGACTTTCGGGTAGGTGTGGACGAAGCCTTGCGCAAGGTCAAGGACAAGGTAGACGCCGTGCAGTCGTCGGCGGACTTCCCCAAGGACCTGCCCGCCGACCCCAACATCTTTGAACTCAACATCGCCGAGCTTCAGCCGATCATGAACATCAACATTTCGGGCGAATTCACGGCGGACCAACTCGAGGACTACGCCAAGTACCTCGAAGAGCAAATTGAAGACATTCCGAGCATTGCGTCGGTAGACGTGCGCGGAATCGACGACAAGGAAGTGCGCATCGCCGTGGACCTTCAGAAGATGGAGGACCTTGACATCAGCTTTAACGGAATTTCGGACGCCATCAAGTACGAAAACATGTCGGTGTCTGGCGGAGACCTGCTGGTCGACGGATACCGACGCAACATCCGCGTACTGGGCGAGTTTGAGTCCATTCAGGACATCGAAAACATCATCGTCAAGCAAGAAAAAGGTGCCATTGTGTACTTACGCGACATCGCCGACGTCTCGTTCACGAACGTGGAGCGAGAAAGCTATGCGCGCCAGTTCAAGAGCCCTGTGGTATCGCTCGACGTGAAGAAACGCTCAGGCGAAAACCTCATCCAAGTGTCGGCCGCCATTAACGAGGTGATTGCCGAAGCCAAGGACGACTACTTCCCGAGCAACCTGCTGCTTTCGATCACCAACGACCAGTCCAACCGTACCAAAAACCAGGTGGGCGAACTCGAAAACTCCATCATTTTTGGAGTGATTCTCGTGGTACTGGTACTGACCTTTTTCTTAGGTCTTCGCAACGCCCTTTTTGTAGGTATTGCCATTCCCCTTTCGATGCTTTTGAGCTTCTTGATTCTCAACAGCATGGGTGTGACACTCAACTTCATGGTGCTGTTTGGGCTTGTGCTCGCGCTGGGCATGCTGGTCGACAACGGAATCGTCATCGTAGAAAACATCTACCGGTTCCGCACCCTGGGCTACAGTCCTTCAGAGGCATCTAAATTGGGATCCGGCGAAGTGGCCATGCCGATTATTTCGTCGACCGCCACTACGCTAGCTGCATTTATTCCGCTGGCCCTTTGGCCCGGTCTCATTGGTGAATTCATGAAGTTCCTGCCGCTGACGCTGATCGTGGTT
>JBDLUG010000093.1:0-6526 GCA_039805405.1 Bacteroidota bacterium | reverse complement strand
CTGCTTTTTTAGCCACACTTACAAGGGCCAGCCCTACAACCGCGGCCTCTTGCGCGCCTGCCTCGACCGTGAGGTGCGCCTGATTGATTGGGAACTGCTGCGCCAACACGGCAAGCGAATCATCGGCTTTGGCGAGTACGCCGGCTTGGTCGGAGCCTACGAGGCCCTGCGCGGCTGGGGCTTGCAGCGCGGAACCTGGTCCTTCACCCCCGCCCTTAAGTTGGGCCGCGTTGCGGCGTTAAAGGCCGAGCTGGCCGCACACATTTGGCCGGGCGATGCGCGAATTGTGATTACTGGAGTAGGCCGCGTTGGCCACGGAGCGTCAGAAATGCTTCGCGCAGGGGGATTTCGAGAGGTTTCGCCAAGCGAATTTTTAGCCGGGGGAGCTGGCCCCTGCTTTACCGTACTTGAGGCCGAGCACTACGTCACTCGTGCCTCAGACGGAGGCTACGACCGCAGTGAGTTTCGCACCCACCCCGAGCGCTACGCCTCGGCATTGGCGCCCTACCTCGAAGTTGCGACGGTGTACCTGCCCTGCCACTTTTATGCCGAGGGCGGACCCGCATTTTTTACCGCGGCCGACGTGCAGCGCGTGACCAACCGTTTAGAGTTCGTGGGCGACATTTCGTGCGACATCGCGGGACCGGTTCCGTGCACGCTGCGCCCCAGCACGGGCGACAACCCGTTTTATGGATGGGATCCGGTCACGGGCAAAGAGGTTGACCTCAGGACTCCGGGAAGCCTCGGCGTCCTCGCGGTGGACAACTTGCCTAGCCAGGTTCCGACCGACGCCACCGAAGGATTTGGACGCGCATTCATCGACCACGTGTGGCCGCAGTGGCTGGCTGGCGACCCCGACGGAATTTTAGCAGCCGCCAGCGAATGCGCCGACGGATCGCTGACGGCGCCCTACGCCTACTTGGCTGGCTATGCGTCTGCCATTGAAACCGCGGCTCCCGAAGCCTCGGCGCTCGGTGCGCGCATTGAGCTGGCCCTTGCCAAAGCCTACGCTGAGCTGGACCGCCTGGCACACGATTCAGATCCGGCAACATTTGGGTCGGTCACCGTGGCCCTAGAGCGCATGACCTACGAGCTGGATTCTGAAACGACCCTGCTGTTCAACGCCTTGAGTGCGGCTTCGACACCCGAACTTCAGGAATTGGCCCGCGAGGTACAGCCCAAGCTGGCCGCACTCGGCAACGCCACGCTCACAAACGAGGCGCTGTACCGCCGGGTTTCAGCGGTGGTCCTGGCGAAGGACGCTTCGGCCGAAGACCGCATGCTGTACGATAAAACGCTTAAAGCGTTTGAACGGCACGGAGCGCGACTGGATTCCGCCGGCAAAGCAAAGCTGCTCGAGCTGGACCAGTTTTTGGGCACCGAAGCCCTGACCTTCAGCGACAACCTGCTCAAAGACACCGAAACCTGGCATTTGCCGCTGGCTGATGCACCCGCCGGCCTGCCGGATTGGGCCTTGGAACAGGCCGCAGAGGCCGCCAAGCAGCACGGACTCCACAGCGGATACGCCGCGACGCTCGATGCGCCGAACTACCTGGCGTTCATGACCTATGCAGAGGACCAAAGCCTGCGCGAGCAGCTCTGGCGCGCCTACGCCCAACGCGGAGCCCGCGGGGACGAACGCGACAACCGCCAGCGCGTCCTGAATTTGGCCGCAAAGCGCCTCGAGCGGGCGCAGCTCCTCGGTTTTGCGAGCCACGCCGAGTACGTGCTGGCCGAACGCATGGCATCGACACCTGAAACGGTTCACACGTTTTTGGCGGACCTGCGCACCAAAGCCAAGCCTGCGGCAGAACGTGAGGCGGCTGAACTCCGCGAGTTTGCCGCGCGCGAATTGGGCCTGAACGACCTGCAGCGCTGGGACGTGGCCTTTACCACAGAACGCTACAAGCTGGCCGTACTGGACTTTGACGATGCAGTGACCAAACCCTACTTCGCGCTGCCAAAAGTCGAGGCTTGGGCCTTTGACGTGGCGCGTCGGCTGTACGGACTCGAGGTAAAGCCAGCCCCGCACAACCCCACCTACCACCCCGATGCCAAGGCTTGGGAGGTTTGGGATTCCGCGGGGAAGTTTATCGCCCACCTCACGACCGACTGGCACCCCCGCAAGGGCAAGCGCGCCGGAGCCTGGATGACCAGCTACCGCTCAGCGTACGCCGACGAGCGCGGACGCGAGGTGCGTCCCGTGGTGAGCCTTGTGGGCAACTTTAGCAAGCCGACGGCTGAGGCTCCGGCCCTGCTGACCTTTAACGAAGTGCTGACACTCTTTCACGAATTTGGGCACGGTCTGCACGGCATGCTGGGGCGCGGCGCCTACGCCAGCCTCACCGGCACTTCGGTGCGCTGGGACTTCGTGGAGCTTCCGTCGCAGATCATGGAAAACTGGTGCTACGAGCCGGCCGAACTGGCCCAGTGGGCGCGCCACTTTGCGACGGGAGAGGCCATGCCAACCGACCTCGTAGAGCGACTGGCCCAGAGCCAAACGTTTTTAGAGGGTTTGGCGACGCTGCGCCAGCTTGGGTTCGGACTGCTGGACATGGCCTGGCACGGTGCACGTACGGCGCCCACCGACCTCGAGGCGCTCGAACGAGAAGCCTTCAGCACCGTAGACGTATGGCCAGCGGTTGACCAAAGCTTTATCTCACCCAGCTTCAGCCACATTTTTGCCGGAGGCTACAGCGCAGGATACTACAGCTACAAGTGGGCTGAGGTACTTGACGCCGACGCCTACGGCTACTTTAGGGAGGCTCCGGATCAGGCCGCGCCACGGTTCCGCACCCTGCTCGAGTCGGGCGGAACCGTCGACCCAATGGACCTCTATGTCGCGTTTCGCGGACGCCAACCCCAGCCCGAGGCGCTGCTGCGCCGCGCCGGACTGCTTAATCCGACTGCATAATGGCCGAAATCCGCGCTAAAAAACAACTGGGCCAGCACTTCCTGAGGGATTTGAGCGCCGCCCAACGCACCGCCGAAGCCCTGACGCTCGCCGAGTGCAGCCAGGCCCTTGAGGTTGGCCCCGGAACCGGAGTCCTGACGCAGTACCTGCTGCAGCGACCCCTGACCCTGCATGCGGTGGAATTGGACCGCGAGAGTATTCCGGTGCTGCAAAGCAAGTTTCCGCAACTCAGCGCACGGTTGCACCACGCCGACCTGCTGCGCTGGCAAGAACCGGCCGAGTTGGCCGAGGCTCCGTTTGCACTGGTCGGAAACTTTCCCTACAACATCTCGACCCAGATCCTTTTTTGGATGCTGGACCGCCGCGACCGAATCCCCGAGATGGTCGGAATGTTTCAGCGCGAAGTGGCCGTGCGCATCTGCAGCGGCCCCGGCAGCAAGGAGTACGGAATCACGAGCGTTCTGGCGCAGGCCTACTACCGATGCGACTATCTGTTCACCCTTGCCGAGGGAGCTTTTGACCCGCCGCCCAAGGTGAAGTCCGCGGTGATTCGGCTCGAGCGCCTCGCTGAGGCACCGACGGTTCCGTACCGAGACCTCGCGACCGTCGTCAAGACCGCCTTTGGACAACGGCGCAAAACCCTGCGCAACGCGCTGAAAAGTCTTACCTTTAGCGCGCCAAGCGCGCTGGAATCGGTGGCCTCGCTGCGAGCCGAACAGCTTCGTGTCGACCAGTTCATCGCGCTTGCCGAAGCCCTGCGCCATGACACCCACGACGACCCACGAACTACGCGCTGAACTGCGGCGCTTGCTCTCTGAAGGGCAGGATTCCGCCGTCGTCGACCTGCTCGAGGGCCTTCACTCGGCCGACGTTGCCGAAATCGCGCAGGAACTTGAGATTCCCGAGGTGCTGGCGATGCTGCAGCTGCTGCCCGCCGAGCGCTGGACCGACATTCTCGTGTACTTCGACGACGAAGTGCAGTCCGAAATTCTCGAAAACTTCACCGGCAAAGAGATTGCCGAGGTCGTCCTTGAAAACATCGATTCTGACGACGCGGCCGACCTCATGGCCGACCTGTCTGAAGAAAAAAAGCGCGAGGTCCTTCAAAACATCGAAGACGTCGAGTACGCCAAAGACCTCGCCGACCTGCTGACCCATGCCGAAGGCACCGCCGGAGCCCTCATGGCCACCGAAATGGTGCAGGTCAACGAGAACTGGACGGTGAGCCGGTGCGTGCGCGAAATGCGCCGTCAGGCCGAAGAAGTGGAAGTGGTGCACGCCGTCTACGTGATCGACGACAACGACATTTTGCTCGGATCCCTGTCCCTCAAAAAACTACTCACCACCGGAGCCCGCACTCCCATCGCCGACGTCTACGACCGCAGCGTGCGGTCAGTCACCTCAACCACCGACGAGGTCGAAGTCGCCCGCATCATGAAGAAGTACGACCTTTTTGTGGTGCCCGTGGTCGACGACATGGGGCGCCTGCTGGGCCGCATCACGATCGACGACATCGTTGACGTGATTCAAGAAGAGGCCGACAGCAACTACCAGCTCATGTCGGGTCTGTCTGACGAGGTTGAGGCTGGCGACGGCCTTTTTGAAATGACGCGCGCCCGCCTGCCCTGGCTGATGGTGGGCCTCGTGGGCGGAATCTTGACCTCTACCGTCGTCGGCCGCAACGAGGGCGAACTCGCACTCCTGCCCCAATTGGCCTTCTTTATGCCCTTGATCGGAGCCATGGGCGGAAACGTCGGCGTACAATCCTCGGCCATCGTGGTCCAGGGCCTCGCCAACTCAAACATGCCCGGAACCCTTTGGTCCCGCCTCTCCCGCGAGCTCGGCGTCGGCCTTCTCAACGGTCTGTTGTGCGCCCTGGCCATTCTCGCCTACTCGTGGGCCGTGGGCCACGGGCTGCTCTTTGCCGTGGCCGTCGGGGTCTCGCTGCTGAGTGTGATCATTTTTGCTTCGCTCTTCGGAACCGCCGTGCCCTGGGCCCTCAACCACTACGGAATCGACCCCGCCTTGGCCACCGGCCCCTTTATCACGACGACCAACGACATTCTGGGCCTGAGCATCTACTTTGCCATCGCCAACGCGCTGCTCGGATGAGGGCCCTTCTGGTCGACACCACCCACCCCATTCTCGAAGACGGCCTCGAATCCCTCGGGTACGCACTCGACCGCTGCTACGGAGTCGCACCTGCCGACTTACCGCTGTCGACCGCGACCGGGCTCGTGCTGCGCGGACGCATTTCAGTCAGCACCGACCTGCTCGACCGCGCCCCCCAGCTCAAGTGGATTGCGCGTTTCGGAAGCGGTATGGAGCACATCGACTGCGCGGCCGCTTCAGCCCGTGGCATCGCATGCCTCAGCGCCCCCGAAGGCAACGCCCCCGCCGTCGCCGAGCACGCCCTGGGCCTCTTACTGGGCCTCACCAAACGCGTGACCTGGTCTGCCCGCGAAGTCGCCAACGGCCAATGGAACCGTGGCAGCAACACCGGCTGGGAACTTGCAGGCGCCACCGTCGGAATCATCGGCTACGGCCACACTGGCTCCGCGTTCGCCCGGCTACTGCGCGGAATCGGACTGCGCGTTTTGGCCCACGACACGAACCGCAGCGGATTCGAGGGCGAGGCAAGCCTGGCCCAAATCCAGGCCGAATCCGACGTCATCAGCTTTCACCTTCCACTGTCTCCCGAAACAGCCGGCTATGCCGACGCGCACTTTTGGACCCAGTGCGCCCGCCAACCCTGGGTCATTAATACGAGCCGAGGCAACATACTTCCGCTCGAAGACGCCTGGCGCGCCCTCACCAACGGACAAATTCGCGGGCTTGGACTCGACGTCGTCGACCTCGAACAATCCAATCTCGAAGGCTTGACCGAAGTCTCCCCCGCTTGGCAACTCATGCTTGACCATCCTAACGTTCTGATTACGCCACACATAGCAGGATGGAGCAGCCAGGCTTTCGCCCGAATGGCACAAATTTTAGTCGATCGCGTCGCAGGTATTGCGTAATGTTAATTTTGTGTTAACTTTGAGTAACGTTAACGTAACATGCGTGAGCGAGAACTTTAAATACGGACGCCATGAAAAAGACCTTTCTACTAGTGGCGCTGTTGACATCCGGCTTGGCACTTCAAGCTCAGGACCTGCGCCCCGACCCCACCCCCACTGCGAATGAACGCATGACGATTGCCGAATTGGGCGATCGCACTGAGTACACCAAGTACTTCGAGAACGGGCAAATCAAAGAACGCGGTTACTACCGCAACGGCGAGCGCCACGGAACGTTCGCCCTCTACAGCGAGTCCGGCGACGTGCTGATCCACGGTCAGTACTTTCACGGCAAAAAAGTTGGCACGTGGTTGACCACGTCCGCAGACCAAAGCCAGCACTACGTGCTGGTCTATGGGCCCAATGGTCGCGTCAGCGCGAAGCACTGGGCTGCTCAGTAACCTGAGTCATTTTGTTTGTTTGGCAAAGCCCGGCCTTTTGGTCGGGTTTTGTTTTTTGGCGAGGTTGGCTCGTTGGCTTTCTATAGTTGGTTTCTGGTTACTTGTGCCGAGAAGCAACGTTTCCCAAGCACCAGAAACAAGCAACGAAAAAA
>JBDLUG010000092.1:0-6545 GCA_039805405.1 Bacteroidota bacterium | reverse complement strand
GACGGGACTCGAACCCGCGACCCCCGGCGTGACAGGCCGGTATTCTAACCAACTGAACTACCGCACCAGAAGGGCTGCAAATATACTGCGGTTACGCAGATTTCAAAATTCGTGCGGGCTTCATTTTTCGAATCCAAATCCACGGAAGGGTCAAGGCGGGAGTAAAGCTCAGAAAAACAAGAAAATACAAGAATAAAAAGCGCGAAAAATTCCACGAAACGGGCACGTGATCCACATAGTACGTGTCTGGATTGAGGCGCACAAAGCCGGTTAGGTCCTGCATCCAGAGGGCAAAAAGTGAAATTCCGATGCCCCAAACGGCGCCGCGAACGAGCATTGGGGAGAGCATTCCGAACAATGCAACGGGCGCATGGGACGGAGACCACCCGAGGGCCCGAAGCAACGCCAGCGCGCGCTGCTGCTCGAGGGAGAGGATGAGCAAGGTTCCGCCTAAGTTCACCGCGCCCACCAGAAGGAGTACGACGGCCAAAATGGCCACGTTGGCATCAAACAGATCCAACCATTGGTAGAGCGCGGGAAGGTCGTCGCTGGGCCGGTACACTTCGAGCGCAAAGGGGATTTGACTGCGCAACGCCTCAAAATCCTGAACGTCAACTCCTTCGGTCCCGTAGTGAACCCACGTCCCTTGGGCGCTGTCGGGCCAGCGTTGGAGCGCACGGATTCCGCCCAAAAGTCCGACCGCCGTTTGGGCGTCCCATTCGGCCAGTCCCGTTCGGTACAAACCCGTGACGTTCAGGTAGCGTAGCGTGGGCGCGGCACCCGCCTCGCGGCTTGCATAAAAGGGCATTTCGTCGCCGACATTCAGGCCAAGTCGTCCACTGAGCTTTTCGCTGAGGAGTACGTCGTAGGGTTCCTCGGGTGCGGAACCTTCGGTAATGAGCTCGTTCCACGACGGGTTCCAGCGCTGCCAGCCGAGCCATTGAAGCCCTTCCATGCCTTCGGGGCCGGTGGCGACTCCGGCCTTCCACGCCATCTGCATCCAGTTGGCGGAATCGAGTTCGAGCGCTTCAAAGTGCGGCTGGGTTTCGTAGGGTGACGACTGGTCGAGGTTTCGAATTTGGGCGTGTCCGTAAAAAAGACCCACCTTTTCGCGAATGGCCGACTGGAGTCCGCCCGAAAACGAAGTTGCCAGCGTGAGTGCCGCAAAGGTGCTTGCGACGACCGCGGTGGCGATTATCTTGGCCCTGCGCTGCCGGCGGTTGGACGAGCTCCACCTGCGGCCGAGCAGCCACGACGTACGAATGCGCTGGAACGATTCCATAAGAACCAAAGGTACGGGCCTTGCCGTGGCTCTGCTACTGCTTGCCGGGGGGCTTCGCGCCCAGCACCTTGCCTACGGTGCCGAGCGCGAACGTGCCTACATTTCCGACCTCAAAGGCAAGCGCGTGGCATTGGTGGCCCACGCGGCCTCGCTGGCCGACGGCGAGCACACGGTGGACCGCTTTCTACGGCGCGGAATCGACGTGCGCTTTGTCTTTACGCCCGAGCACGGGTTTCGCGGAACCGCTTCGGCCGGTGAAAAGGTCGTTGCAACGAGAGATTCCGCCACCGGACTCAAGCTGGTGTCGCTGTACGGTAGCCACCGAAAGCCGACCGCTGAAGATTTGGACAGCATTGACGTGGTGGTGTACGACCTGCAGGATTTGAGCATTCGCTTTTACACCTACGTGTCGACCCTGGTCTACGTCATGGAAGCTTGCGCTGAGCACGGCAAACGCCTCATCGTACTCGACCGTCCAACGCCCTTTGCCGGCGTGGTCGACGGGCCCATCCTCGATACGGCCCAGCACCGAAGCTTTGTGGGGCTGCACCCAGTTCCCGTGCTGTACGGACTCACTTCGGGAGAGTACGCCCAAATGGCCAAGGGAGAGGGCTGGGTAAGGGGTGCGGACTCCTTGGATTTGCAGGTGGTGTCCATGGCCAACTACCACCGCGAGCGGCGCTATCCGCTGGCTCCCCCGTCGCCCAATCTTGCGACACCGCACGCCATTGATTGGTACCCCTCGCTGTGCTTCTTTGAGGCCACCGACGTATCGGTGGGGCGCGGAACCGAACATCCATTTGAAGTCTATGGAGCCCCGTGGTGGGGCGACTCAACATTTGGATTTGTGCCCCAGTCTCGGGTCGGGGCGAGCACGCCTCCGCACGAGGGAGATACGTGCTATGGTGTGGACCTTCGCAGCGTTCCAAGCCCGCAAGGCATTGATTGGCGACCACTTTGGGATGCCGCGCACCGCTACGATTCACTGACTTTGGCTGATAGCCTTACGCTGCACAAGCCATTTTACCGAAGTTTTTTGCATCGTTTGGCAGGAACCTCAACCCTTGGGCAAGCCCTTGACGAGGGCTGGACCCCCGAACAGTTTCGCACCTGGTACCAGCAAGACCTCATGCGCTACCAGTTTGCACGTATGCGCTACCTTTTGTACGAGGAGCGCGCCGAAGAGCGAGATCTACCCGTGCGCGAATCAGATCCCGCGGTGAAGGCTGCGTCGCCGACCCGTAAGAAGCGCATCAAAAGTCGACGATGATTCCGATGCCCGGCTGAACGATGCCTTGGGTGTTGTCGAGGAACTTCGTGAGGTACTGGGTAGTGTTGTTGGGGTCGACGATTGGATTGCCTTCAGCGTCGCGTACCACATCAATGAACGCTGGGCCTTCGAGCTTGTAGGCCAACGCATTTTGCACGTCCATGTAGAGGTCAAGGTTCCACTTTTTAAAGAACCATTTTTTGTCCACGCGAATGTTGAGGCGGTCAAATTCGCCAAAGCGCTCGGAATTCAGACGGCTGAAGTCTGGAAGTCCGCGTCCAAAAACATTCCAGTTTTGGATGTTGGCACTGCGCTCTAGGTCAAATGGGGTGTAGGGGGCGCCGCCGAGGTGCTGGTACTGCCCGCCGAATTCCCAGTTCTTGCCAAACTTTTTGCCGAACGTAAACGTGGCGATCATGCGGTTGTCCCATGAGGAGGGTACGTAGTCCCCAAAGAAGTCGGCGAACTCGCTGCGCACCAGGGTGACGGCCGCGATTCCGAACCAACCCTTGAACAGCTTTTGCTGGTAGGTGAACTCAGCGCCGTAGGCGCGCCCTGTGCTGGTGGGTGTAGCAAGTTGGTTTCCGATGACCCCGAAGTCACCACCAAGGGTTGCGAGTGAAATGCTGTCGCGCAAGAGCAGCGGGTAGTACCGGTAGGCCTTGTAGAAGCCTTCGACGCTGGCTTTGGCGTTCCATGGAAGGAATTTGGTGCTTCCCACGACATAGTGGTCGGCCTGAATGAAGCGAAGTGAGGAGTTGTCGCCGTCGATGCCAACATAGCCCAAGGCTGTGAAGGGAGGAAGCTGGAAGTAGCGGCCCACGTTGGCGTCCACGGTCCAGTCGGCGTTGATGTTGTAGCTGATCGCGGCCCGCGGCGAGAGTTGGTCAAGCGGGTTGCGGGTACTCTCGTTAAAGTCTACCACGTCGGTGCGCAGGCCAAGAGACAGCTTCATGCGGCCCTCGGCAAAGGTTCCGACGGCGTTGGCAAAGAGTGAACCGCGGTAGTAGACGTCTGCAGTTTCGTAGTCAAGCACAAATCCGCCCGGGAAGCGCTTGTCAAACGTCGAGGTGTTGTACTTCAGCTGCTCGGCTCCGAATCCGACGAGGCCGGTCCAGTTCTTGGCCTTCCAGGGCTGCTCCACACGGAGTTTGTTGGCGATTTCTTGACTCCCGTAGTTCAGGAGTAGTTCGCCGTTGCGGTCGTTGTTGAAGTACTTCTCGGATTCGTTATTGAGCATGAAGCGGCTCAGCACCACGTTGGTGGCGCCAAAACGCCCGAAGTGGGTGTACTTGGCCCCAATGCTATAGTTCCATTGGTTGTAGGACGGCAAGTAGTTGAGGATGTAACGCTGGTCCTCGGTTTCGTTGCGCTCTAGGTTGAGCTCGCTGACGTCGTAGGCGCCCAGACTTAAGAATGTGATCTGGTTTTTACGGTTGAACTTGTGCTTGATTTTGACCTGGTAGTCGTTGTAGGTGGGTAAAAACGGAAGTCCGATTACCCCAAACAAGTACTGCAGGTAGCTGCGGCGCACGCTGGCCAAATAGGTCGTTTTTTTGGACAGCGGTCCGTCAAGGGTCAGTCCCACCTCAGAGGCGCCCACTTGAAAGATTCCGTTGACTTTTTCTTCGGAACCGTCGCGCAGATTAAGTTCCATAACTGAGCTTAAGCTTCCGCCGCGCTGCACGGGGAAGGCGCTCGTGTAGAAGTCCACGTCGCGAATGAAGTTCACATTGATCATGCCCACGGGACCGCCGCTCGCGCCCTGCGTGGCAAAGTGGTTGATGGCCGGAATTTCGATTCCGTCCAAGAAGAAGATGTTTTCGTTGGGGCCGCCGCCGCGAATGATGAGGTCGTTGCGAAAGGCCGCGCCGCCGCTGGCCACGCCCGGTAGGGACTGAATCACCTTTGAAATGTCCTGGTTGGCGCCCGGATTTCGGCGGATTTCGTTGATGCCGATGCTCTGCACGCTCACGGGCGACTGGTCGACGCGCTGAAACTGAGCCTGGGCCGTGATTTCGACCTCATCGAGCTGCGTCGCAGATTCTTTGAGGCGCACGGGGAGTTCTGCAGCCTTTGCGCGGGTCAACTGCACTTCAAACACGGTGTAGGCTTGGTATCCGATGGCTTCGATGCGCACATTCACCAAGCCGGGGGCGAGGTTGTCGATGCGGAATTTGCCCTCAAAGTCACTAACGCCGTTGCCGTCGCGGCCGTCGATGCGAATGACGGCGCCGGGAATGGGTTCGTTGGTGGCGTCGTCGACGACGGAACCGCGAAGGGTAGATTGGGCTAAGGCGTTGAACGCGATTAGATTAAAGGCAACTAGGGCCGCAAAGCGAAGGGTTTGTTTAAGCTTCATGCCTCGATAACGCCGTATTCGGGTATTTTGTTCAACAAAAAAGGGCAAAAAAGCGCACGCGCCTTTTTGCCCCTCGTGGGTTGGGTACCGAAAACTCACTTCAGGCTCGTCATAAGTTTCTGAACATCCTCTTCGTTACCAAAGGCCTTGCCCGACTTCTTGGCTTCGTTCTGACCGGCGGCCATCGACGCTTCGGCGGCCTTGCGCGCGTCCTTGGTCTTGCCGTTTTTCTGCAGAATTTGGGCGTAGAGGTAGTGCACGTACCAGTTGTCAGACTTCAACTCGCAGGCTTTAGCCGCCCACTTTTCGGCTTCGGGTATTCCCTGCTCTGAGGCGTAGCGGGCGGCATTGCGCCACACCGTCCACGCGGCGTTCGGGTCGCTCACTGCCTTTTCGAGGTTGGCCTTGGCCAGCTTAGCCGTCGGAACCTCAAAGCGGTAGCGCGCGCGAAGCTTGCCCCAGGCCACAATCAAGTCTCCGCCGTCGGTGGACAAATTGTCCCAGTACAGCGACATTGATTCGACAAACTCGCCATCTTCAACAGGAGCCGAAATGCGGGCCACGTCCTTCTCAGTCGTGTACTCGTAGATGCCCCATCCCTTGATGTCGGTGTTGACGACGAGCGTCCATTCTCCGTCGTTCGGAATCAGCGAAAGGCTGTAGGTTCCGGCCGGAATCGAAAACTTACCCGCGCTGGCTTCTGTGCTGAGTTCGAGCAGGGTGCTGCCGTTTGCTCCCATGCGCCAGTGGGTTCCGAGCGGAACCACCTCGGTGTAGATGTCGCGACCCTTAGCGCTCGGACGCCAGTAGGTCAGTTTGGTGTCGGTCAATCCAATGCGCTGCTCAACTACCGCCTTGGGCGAGGGTTGGGGTAGCTCTTGGGCGGACAGTGCGGTGCTTCCAATCAAGAGGGCACTCGCTAGTAATAAGCTCTTTTTCATAGTGGTGAATTTACCTCATTAAACAAGACGTTCGAGCGAACGGTTCACAAACGCCGTCAATCGCTCGCCAGTCAGAAGGCCTTGCTGCAGCAGCGCGAGGTCTTTGGCGTGCAAAATGAGCTGGTCGCGCTCGGCGGGCTCTTCAGACTTCAGAATCTTGCCGGCCAGCGCGTGGTTCCCATTCACCACCACGTCGTAGTGGTCGGGGAAGTCGCCCATGCCCATGAATCCGCCTCCGCCCGTGGCGCTCATCTCTTTCATGCGGCGCATGAACTCGGGCATCACCACCATCATCGGCACGTCGTCGCTCGCAAGGGCCTCAACGCGGACGCTGTAGTTCTTGTCGTTGATGGCGCCTTCGACGTAGTCCTTGAGGCTCTCTTTTTCGGAATCCGTCAAGAGGTGTGCACGCTCGCCTTCTTTTGGAATCAGCTTGTCGAGCATGTCGCTGTCGACGCGGGCAAAGCGAACCTTTTCTTTGGCGCCCTCGATCTTTTGGATCCAGTGACCTGCGATCGGCGAGTCGAGCAGTACCACGTCGTAGCCCTCAGCTTTGGCTTTTTGAATGTAGCTGTGCTGGCTGTCTTTGTTGGACGCGTAGAGCACCACTTTTGTGCCCTCTTTGTCGGTCTGCAGCGTGCTGATTTTCTCGAGGTACTCGTCGACCGTGTAGTTTTGGTCGTCTACTGC